>NZ_JAKUKD010000001.1:0-61653 GCF_024197625.1 Shewanella sp. KJ2020
AATGTCCATGATGATACTCCTAGGATTGCGACCGAAGCAGGTCGCGTCTAGCAAGTATTTAGGATGAGGGGAAAAGGATGGCTTTATCTTTATCTTGTTCCTGCCGCAAAGCGGCTTCGTTCAACAATCGCCTTAAACATCGCGGCCTACGGCCTACGGCCGCTGGACTCGCAACAAGTTGCTCGCCGTTTAGGCGAGCGTTATGCATTTTGAGGTAATCACATAGTGATTCGGGCAATTAAAAGTCAGTTAAACTTACAACCTCATTTCTACGCTGAATCAGCGAGAGTTGGCGGTTTCGGTTGCATACTGGGTGGAGTATTAGCATTTTACCTTTTCCAATATATTTCATCGTTCTTTGGTATAGCCACTGATGTCCCTATCCGGCAGTATGATCAAACGATAGTTGTTTTTATGTTCGCAAGCTGCCTCTTAACGCTTATTCTCTGTTTGTACATATTTTGTGTTTTATCAGCTTTCATTTACTACGGAATTAAGTACCAAAATGGACTCATTAGTAAAGACGAGTTTATAAATATCTCTTTTAAAGGTGTTTACCCAAAGCGCTGGCAGAAAGGCTATTGAAAAATGCATAACAAACGCCATCAAAACGCCGCTTTGCGGCTCGACTCGCAACAAGTTGCTCGCGTTTGTTGCGGGCGTTAACCCATAGAAATTTTTATCCGAAATTCGCCTGACGCAGCCGAGGTTCTGACACGCTTTTGTCCCAAAACGAGTCACATATCTTCTTTAAAACCTACAGACTACGCAAATGCCAAATAGGCTAGCCATGGTGATTAGCGAGACGACCGTCCGCCCCATGGACGGGGCGGTCGAGCATCCACGGATGGACTTGCTGCGTGTCGGTGAGTGAACACCATGGCAAGCCTGCGTTAGTGGATATCAGCCAACGAATCTAATCAGGTTGCCATAACTTTGATAATGCTATTACTCACCTTTAGTGCATTAAATCTAACGCACATCTGTCCCAAAGCGAGTCAGTATCTTCTTTTATATCGACATCCGAAATGACAGTTGAAACCAACACAAATCCAACTGTCTCTTGAAGAGTTCTTCTGGCGAAACAACTCACTGCGATAATATTTTCGCTCTAAATTAACTGTTGGAATAAATCCTGAATAGTTAACAGTATTAACTAGAGCTTGTGGCTATTCCTGGGGGATGCTCGGGGTTGTGATATCAGCTTTTAGTACTAAGACAATCAAAAAAATAACGCCCAATAACGGGAATAATCCCAGTATCGCGCCTAGCATCCCTGTGAGTTTAGGATTTGTCGTTTTTTTGCGACCGAGTGAATAACTCAATATGCCGAAAAACATCATGCTAGCGAAGAGCAACTGCAAAATCAGCAATAACATTGACACAATAAATTCCTTTTTAATTCATATGTTAGAGCTGGATAATATAGAGTGAGTGAATGCTAAGTCAATCTTATTCATAAGGATTGAACGCATGGCGGTAAGCAATAGGTGAGTTTCATCTATTGCTGAGTGAATCCTAAATGCCCGTAAAACAGAGGGTATCGAATAAGATCTAGCTAGCCATGCAATATAAACCAACATTGAGGCCCGCCTTCAGCATGTGATGTTCCCAGCATTTTACGAATTCCAGAGTGTAAAGGTAATGAGAATTGTTATCAATTTTTGTGTATTGATAATTATTTTCAATTAAAATGCATCTCTCAAACAACAATGATGGGGAATCATGATGCAAAAAACGCTGTTAGCTACACTCATTGCGAGTTTTTTATTCGTACCAAGCACCTACGCAAGTGAAGACAAGTCCGCTACTAATATTGAGGTCATTAGTATCAAGGGAAGTCGTTTAGATAAGGCCGCAACGGCAACAGGGTTACCTTTAACTCTGCGGGAAACTCCGCAATCCGTTACCATTATCGATCAAGAGTTTATTCAAAGTTTC
This sequence comes from Shewanella sp. KJ2020, assembly GCF_024197625.1. Classification (NCBI taxonomy): domain Bacteria; kingdom Pseudomonadati; phylum Pseudomonadota; class Gammaproteobacteria; order Alteromonadales; family Shewanellaceae; genus Shewanella; species Shewanella sp. KJ2020. The sequence continues at coordinate 1,942 of NZ_JAKUKD010000001.1, forward strand.
TCACTCAATAGTGTCGCAGACTTAATGTTTTTAACCCCTGGCATTTATGCTCAAAAAGCTGAGACCAACCGCTATTTCTTTAGCTCTCGCGGTAATCCCATTACTAATTTCCAGTTTGATGGTGTGCCCGTTAACTATTCGAGTTTCTTTAATGACGCCTCAACTGACACTATATTATTTGACCGCGTTGAAGTTGTCCGTGGAGCAACAGGACTCTTAACAGGATCGGGCGAACCATCGGCGGCAATTAACCTTATCCGCAAACGTCCTAAAGCGACACCTGGCGGCTATGTCAGCGCAAAAGTCGGTTCATGGGATAGCTACCGCGTTGAAGGCGATGCCTCTGTTGATGTGACGGATAGTGGTGCTGTGCAGGCTCGTTTTGCCGCTGCCTATGAGAAATCAGATAGTTATATTGATCTTGCCAAAGATGAAAACCTCCAAGTTTATGGCGTGATCACGGCAAAACTCAGTGACAGTACCTTATTTACCCTAGGTGCTGATTACAGTGACCGTGATCCAAAAGGCTCAACTTGGGGTGGTCTTCCTCTATTTTATGCGGATGGCAGTTTGGCCAATGATCTACCTCGCTCGACCACAACCGCAGCCTCTTGGTCGAGTTGGCAACGTAATGGCGCGAATGTCTTTGCCACGCTTGAACATGATTTTGATAATAATTGGGACCTTAAATTTGACGTCGAACATCGTGAAGATGAGATGGACGGACACTTGCTGTATCTCTATGGCGCACCGGATAAAACGACAGGGTTAGGAATGGGGGCATCGGCGATGATCTATCAATCGACCCGTAAACAAGATGCAGCGCGACTATTTGCTTCAGGGCCATTTGAGCTCTTTGGTCGCGAGCATAAATTGACTGCTGGTTTATTGTATTCTAAGCAAGATACAACCGCAGATTCCTATTACCCATTAAATAGCATAAGTATTGGTAACTTCTTCGAATGGGATGGCTCAGTTGCCGAACCTAATTATCCGTCGACGCCAATCTATCAAGAAGGTGAGGAAATTCAAAAAGGGGCCTATCTCGCGACCCAAATTAATTTACATGATCAATGGATGTTGTTACTGGGTGGCCGCATTAGCCAATATAAGTTTGAATCAAACGCGGCGGCTGACTACAACAATAGCGATGTTTTTACGCCCTACGCGGGCCTTATATACAACCTGAACGATAGCATCTCGATTTACACCAGTTATACCGAAATTTTCCAGCCACAGGATGCAAAAGACGCGAATAATAAGCGCTTAGATCCCATGACCGGAAATAATATAGAACTGGGTGCGAAAGGGGATTTCTTCGATGAGAAACTGACCGCCAGTATTGCCGTATTTAAAGTGCAAAAGGAAAATGTGGCAGAACGTGACCCAAATTATCCCACACCTCTACCAGATGGTAGCTATCCAATGCGTGGAGTGGACGGAACCAGTAACCAAGGTTATGAAGTTGAGTTGAACGGTAGACCAGTAGAAGATTGGGATCTGTTTTTCAGCTATACCCATAGTACATCGGAAGATCAAGACGGGGCAGCCTTTAGCACTCATTTACCTAAGGATCTGATTCGTTTATCCTCGCTTTATCACTTTGATGGTGCACTCGCGGATCTGACAGCCGGTGGTAACTTAAGCTGGCAGAGTAAAATTTACAAAGATGACGCAGGTCCCAATGGTGAGCGTTCCGAGCAAGATAGCTATTATCTAGTCAATCTGATGACAAGCTATCAACTGACAGACGATGCTAAAGTTCAACTAAATATCAATAACTTATTTGATAAAAAATATTACTCCAGCATTGATTTTTACAACCAAGGTTTCTTCGGTGAACCACGGAATATTGAGTTAAACCTAAGCTATAACTTTTAAATAATCATTCCTGTAAGTTAGAGCTGTGAATGCCGTGTCTATTACGGCACGGCATTCACATAACTAGGTGGTCAGTGAGTGTAAGGTTCAACATTCGCTGAAAATAACCACTTTGCTTTGTTGGTTTGCCCGATCCTTGCAGAGATAATCGATATCCGCGACTTAGTTTAAATGTTCTTAATCAAACCGGGCGCTTGGCCTTATCTCCAATTCATTGCTTCCATGCCTTTATTACATATCACTTGTATGCCAATCAATGATTAGTAACCGATGGCTTCGCTACCCGAGTGGCGAGGATCTGAAGCGCCAAACATCCCTTGGTCTGTCACCATGATTGATTGTGTGCTGCCCATAGCGGACTGTACTTTCACTTTGTGGCCTTTGGCTTCGAGCAGGGAAATGGTATCGCGGTTAAGACTAGATTCGACCCGCAGCTCATCGGGTAACCATTGATGATGCACCCGCGCCGCATTACTGGCTTCGGCAATATTTAAGCCGTGGTCAATTACGTTCATAATGATTTGCAGTGTGGTGGTGATAATGCGTGAGCCGCCTGGGCTGCCAGTGACGAGGAAGGGCTTGCCATCTTTCATCACAATAGTGGGGCTCATTGAGCTGAGTGGGCGCTTATTGCCTTCAACCGCGTTGGCATCGCCGCCAACTAAACCGTAGCCGTTTGGTACGCCGGGTTTGGCCGAGAAATCATCCATCTCGTTATTGAGTAAAATGCCCGTCCCCTTTGCCACTAATCCCGAGCCGTAGCTGAAGTTTAGGGTATAAGTGTTTGATACAGCATTGCCCCACTTGTCCACCACCGAGAAATGGGTGGTTTGATCGCTCTCATAGGGTGCGAGTTTACCCGGTTTGATCTCCTCGCTTGGCGTTGTTTTATTGATGGCGATTTTGCTGGCGATTTTTTGGGCGTAGTCCTTACTCGTTAAAGCTTTGACGGGCACCTTATAAAAGTCGGGGTCGCCTAAGTATTCGCTGCGATCGCTATAGGCTTGCTTCATGGTTTCCGTCATCAAATGGAGTGTTTGAGCAGTATTATGGCCGAACTTATCGATGGGAAATTGCTGAAGTACATTGAGCATTTCAATGATATGTACACCGCCCGAGGAAGGGGGCGGCATAGAGACTACCTCATAGCCACGGTATTGGCCGCGCACGGGTTCTCGTTCGACAACCTTATAATTTTTAAGATCGTCTAAGGTCATAATGCCGCCTGCTTCCTGCACCGCATTAACGAGTTTGGCCGCCGTTTCACCTTCGTAGAATCCTTTGGTGCCTTTCTCGGCGATGAGTTGCAGGGAGTGGGCGAGTTCTGGCTGCTTTAAAATATCATCCACTTGGAAGTCGCTACCGTCGGCCTTATAGAAGATGGCTGCAGTGCTTGGCCATTGACTCATGCGGCGTTTTAAGCCTGCAAGGGATACCGCCAAATCGGGGGTGACGCTAATCCCTTCCTGTGCCATTTTAATGGCGGGGGCTGTGACCTCGGCAAGTGTCATAGTGCCATATTTTTCAAGGGCTAAACTCATACCCATTACGGTGCCAGGTACACCGACAGCAAGGCCGTGCTCGCGGCTTAGTTTAGGCACTGCATCACCATTTTCATCGAGGAAAATCTCTTTTTTTGCCTTTGATGGGGCCATTTCGCGGTAATCGATGGCGATAGTTTTATTTTCTTTGGCAATATGCACCAACATAAAGCCGCCACCGCCAATATTGCCCGCCCGCGGTAAAGTGACGGCTAAGCTGAAGGCGACCGCTACGGCCGCATCGACGGCATTACCACCTTGCTTTAGGATCTCAACGCCGGTGCGACTGGCGAGGGCTTCTTGGCTGGCAACCATGCCATGCTTGGCCCACACGGGTTGTGCGGTGGCCATCTGGCTGAAAATAGAAGGTTCATCGGCATAAAGCGTTGGGGAAGATAACAGTGGTAAAGCCATCGCAATGGCAAGAAGAAGCGGTTTAAGCTGCTTTGTTGGACGCATGTTCAATCCTGAATTTATTTTTGTTATGGCTATGCAATGTGCCGAGAATTAGGCTTAATTGCAACCTCATATGTTTGCTTATCACCCTAAGGATGAGAATTTACCTGATGACGCCGCTGATTTTGGCCTTTGCAAGTTCAATCGCTGATATTGCATCCCATGGGTGGAATGCCGTAATGGGCAAGGCTAACCCCTTCTGCCGTTATGAGTTTCTGTTGGCGCTTGAACAGAGTGGCTCAGCCTGCGCCGCAACGGGCTGGCTCCCTAAACATCTGTGTGTATTTGATGCCAGTGGCATGACTTGCCTTGAAAATGCAGAGGTGATTGACAGTAGCATTAGCTTGAGTTCGCAGGGCGCAAAGCATTTTATCGATTTGCCGCTTTTAGCTGTGATGCCCCTATACCAAAAGACCCACTCCTACGGTGAATACGTGTTTGATTGGGCGTGGGCTGAGGCCTATGAGCGCCATGGCTTGGAGTATTATCCTAAATGGGTAAATGCGATTCCTTTTACCCCAGTACAGGGACGGCGGCTGGGCATTCAGCCCGAATTAGCCAATGTGGAGCAAATGCGCATAGCCGAACTCTTGCTGCTGACATTGGATAGCCAACTAATGGGAGCGCGGGATGATATCCAGCTGTCCTCATGGCACAGTTTATTTGTGACACCCTCACAAGCCCCCTTATTTGAGCGCGTATTGGCGCCACTTATAAGGCGCTTAGGCACGCAGTTCCATTGGCATAATCGGGGTTATCGGGATTTTGAGGATTTTTTGGCGGGGTTTAGCTCGCGTAAGCGTAAAAATATCTTGAAGGAGCGGGCGCAGTTACAGCCGTTTAATCTTAAGTTTCATTTTGTTGAAGGTGAACAAATTAGCCCTTTGCAATGGCAAACATTTATCCAATGTTATCAATTAACGTATCTTAAGCGTTCAGGCCATCGGGGTTACTTAACCCCGGCATTTTTTCTACAGTTGGCGGCGCAATTAGCCGAGCACCTCCTACTGTTAGTGGTAGAAGATGCAAAGGGCGAGATGATAGCTGGCGCCTTATACCTCAAAGGCGAGAATACTCAAGGGCAGAAATGTTTATACGGTCGCTATTGGGGCACGACGGTCGAACTCGACGGCTTACACTTTGAGGCCTGCTATTACCAAGGTATTCAATATTGTATTGAACATGCGTTCCAATTGTTTGATGCGGGCGCGCAGGGCGAACATAAGGTGCTGCGCGGCTTTGAGCCCGTTGAGATGTATTCCTACCATAACATCGCCCATTCGGGATTTAAGGCGGCAATTGCGGATTTTGTCATGCAGGAAACCGAGCAAATGCAGCAATATATAGTGCAAATGCGAGATATTCTGCCCTATAAAAAAGCGACCTAATGGGTTTTTAGATCGCTTATCAAGCTATTTAACCGCGGGGCATTTAGCCTGCGGTTGTGCGGTGGAGATTGTGCGATTGCGCGGTGGAACTGGCCGATTTAGCTAATGGCTAACCACACGCCCACGCCTATCATCAGGCTACCTGCAATCCGATTTAGCCAACGAATATTATCGCCACGGCTTAGGAAGAGTCGCAGGCTTTTACCGCCGCTGGCGTAGGCGAGCATAGAGGTAAACTCGGTGACCATGATAATGCTCAGCAGCGCGAGTAGCTGCGGCGCAACGTCACGCTCGGCATTGATAAAGGGGGGCAGCAGCGACACCATAAATGCCCAGCCCTTAGGGTTAGCGATAGCAGTGATAAAGCCTTGGGAGATCAAGGTAAAATTACTGACTCTTGAGTTAGTGTCGTCATCGCTTAAAATGGCCATCTTGCCGCGCGCGCGCCACATTTGCACACCGATATAGCCTAAATAAATGCCGCCAATCCATTTAAAGATTTGAAATACTTCTGGATAGTTAAGCATGATGCTGGCAACACCCATCACGGCAGCGGTGGCAACTAATGCTACTCCAACCAGTTCACCGAGCATCATCCACAGGGTGCGACGCACGCCTATACTCATCCCAAGCGTCATGGCGAGGGTCATACACATGCCCGGCGTGATAGCAACAAAGAAGAAAGTCGGGATAAACACCGCGAGTAGGGCAAAATCTGGCATGGTTCGGTTCGTTTTGAGTCTGTACTAGAGGGCCGTTAGTGTAATGAAAATGGGGAATTTAGCCAATGCGTGAAACTTATGTTTAGGCAAGTAACTGTAACTTAGTGTGTAAATTCTGTGACTTCAGTTCAGCTATGTTTCCACTGTCTAAGATGGAGAGTTGATAAGGTGTTCATTACCTTATTGGTAAATTCTGTTACAACAAGGTGCGCAGATCATTCATCACCATTGTTGCACCGTCAGTTACTCATATAAAAAAACGGTGCGCAATGGCACCGTTTGTTATCTGGGGAGCTTTACAGTACGCCGCGGCGCATTTGATCCCGTTCAATCGACTGGAACAGGGCGGTAAAGTTGCCTTCACCAAAACCTAAGTTATTCTTACGTTGAATAATTTCGATGAAAATAGGCCCGAACAGGTTTTTAGTGAAGATCTGCAGTAAATAACCGGATTCATCGCCATCCACCAAAATTTGGTGATGTTTGATGCGCTCACGATCCTCAGTCACCTGCGGCAACTTATCGAAAATGGTGTCGTAGTACTCGGGAATAATATCTAGGCATTGGATTGAACTGCCTTCCATCGCATCCAGAGATTTAACAATATCGCGGCTTCTAAAGGCTAAGTGCTGCACACCTGGGCCATTGTATTCCTTGAGGTATTCATCGATTTGGTTTTTATCGTTGCCTTTACCTTCGTTGATGGGGATACAGAAACTACCATCGGGAGAGCGCAGGGCGTAGGACACGAGTGCGGTTTGTACGCCGCTGATATCAAAATAGCGTACCTCGGTAAAATCAAAGATATTTTTGTAGAAGTTGGCCCAATGTTCCATTGTGCCTTTGTAGACGTTGTTGGTTAAGTGATCGACTTCAATAAAGCCTTTCTCTTGGGTGATAATTTGCTCATCTAAATCTTCAAAATCAGTGGCATAGATATTGTTATCCGCACCGAAGGTGTCGATAAAATAAATTAAGCTGTCGCCAATGCCGTAGATAGCGGGATAGGGCAGATCTTTGTTGGCATCATCGGCGGGTTTTGCACCGCGCTCAACGGCAACCCGATAGGCAAAGCTCGCATCTTCGACACGCCAGCCCATAGAACAAATGGCAGGACCGTGGGATTTGGCAAATTTAGCCGAAAATCCGTCGCGCTCAGTGTTGAGCAGGAAGTTAATATCATTTTGTTTGTAATAGAGAATGTCTTTATTTTTGGCTTTTTTCAGCAGGGAAAAACCAAAATCAATAAAGACTTTATGCATAAAATCGCTATCGGGGCTGGCGAATTCGGTGAATTCGATACCTAATAAGCCCAGTGGATTGAGTTCGCTTGCCATGATCCTTTCCTTATTTATTGGTGCAACACGCTATCACTCTCATTGCTCCAGCGGGAGCCTTGGTGACTTAGGGCTAGTCTTCTAGCCAAGAGCGGTTGTAGTCTTTGCTCATGCAATTTTGTACATGTTCGGTTAATTTCAGTGGGGCGAAGGTGTCCACCATCACTGCATATTCATAGGTGTCTTTTTTGCCGATAGAGGCTTCGGTACGGCCCGGTTGTGGCCCGTGGGCAACGCCTTTTTGATGTAAGGTCATGTAACCCGCTTCAATGCCTGTGCGGCTCATAAAATCGCCATCGACGTAATACAAGACTTCGTCGCTATCGATGTTGTTGTGATAATAAGGCGCTGGAATCGATTTCGGATGGAAGTCGTATGGGCGTGGCACAAAGTTACACACCACAAAGTTATGGGCGGTAAAGACTAAGTGATCCGACGGGGGCAAATGAATTTTACCCACCTTTGGCGCGTATTCGGTGATATTGAATGCCCAAGGGTAGACACAACCATCCCAACCCACTAAATCAAAGGGATGCCACTCGAGTGTGGTGAGTTGGTACTTATCGCCAAACTTACACACTAAGGGGAAGGCGCCGCGTTCAACCACAGCATCTTGCAATGTAGGTATGCGCAAATCGCGCTCGCAATAAGGTGCCGATTCTAATAACTGACCATATTCATTACGAAAATGCTTAGGCACTTCCACCATAGAGAATGACTCTATAACGAAAAGTCGCACATTGTTGTAATCGTTGAATTTAAGTTGATAAGTCGTGCCGCGTGGGATCACAAGATAGTCCCACTTTTGGACGCTAATTGTGCCGTACTCGCTCAGGAGTGTGCCTTCGCCTTGATGGACAAAAATTACTTCATCGGCGTAGGCGTTACGGTAAAACTCAGCGGTATCTGTGGTCACTTTAGCGGTATAGAGGGCCACATCATTGTTATAAAAAATCTTGTTACGGGCGCTAAAGAAGTTGCCTTCGCGGTCGGCTTCGCGGGAGTCGAGTTTATAGTTCTGTACGAGTGAATCTTCCCAGTTTGCACCATGGCCTAGACTGTAGGGCGCGACTTCTAACGCCTTGGTCGGCATATTGTGGTGATACTTATTGGAATAAATATTGGAAAAACCATGGGTAGAGAAAAGCTCCTCGCGGTATAGCTCGCCGTTTTCCTTTTCAAATGCGATGTGGCGCTTTTGGGGTATTTGGCCTTGTTTCACATAAAATGGCATGGTGGATCCTTGATTTAGCAGCAGTATTCTCGATTTAAACGATGGTATGAGTTGCCCTACATCGCTTGTCGTTATTGTTATGTGATCTTGTTATCAATTTAGTTGCTTAGATGAACAAAAAAAAGAATAATAAATCTGTTATCTCAATCTAAAAATTAGATGGTATTCTAATCTTTACGAATCGTATTGTTTACGTGACATTTTCATTAGCGCCAAGGAGTCAGCATGCGCATCGATATTGAGGCCTTTAATGTACTGCAGGTGCTGGTGGAAGAGGGCAGTTTTGCCAAGGCGGCGGAGCGGCTACACAAGGCGCAATCGGCGGTGAGTTATCAAGTTAAAAAGTTAGAGGAGCACTTAGGCGTATCGCTTTTTAGCCGTGAACAATACCGCGCAGAGTTGACCCCAGAAGGGCGGGTGATTTTGGCCGAGGGGCATAGATTACTGCAACATCTTGCAAATATTGAACATTTAGCCAGTCGCTTTAGTGAAGGTTGGGAGCCTAAGCTGGAATTAGTCATAGATGGTGCCCTGCCAATGGAGCCCATAATGACGGCGCTTAAGCGTATGGCGGAGCATCAGATCCCCACAAAAATCCAACTCAATATGGAGTTTTTAGGTGGCGTACAGCATAGATTCGAGCGGGATAATGCCGACCTTATGCTAGTGAAAGACTATCGTACTGGCCCCTACTATCATCCGCAGCCGTTGCCCGCAATCACCAGTATTCTGGTGGCGAGTGCATCCCATCCCCTCGCGGTCATTAAAGACATTAGTTTGCCTGAATTGCAGCAGCATGTGGAATTGACCATAGAAGACTCGTCACCGAATAAAAGTTATCGGGATGAAATGCAGTTTGGCGGCGATAAAGTGTTTTATCTTTCTGGTTTTATTATGAAGAAAAACGCCTTATTAAAAGGCTTGGGTTTTGGTTGGTTGCCGGATTTCTTAGTACAAGAAGAGTTGGCTAAGGGGGAATTAGTTGAAATTGATTTTGTCGGTGGTAGCCGCTACACCTTTATTCCACAGTTAGTCTCGACGTTAGAACGGCCATTAGGGCGTGCTGGGCAACTCTTTACTGAATTAATTTTAGAAGAATTTGCTAAGGCCGAGCAGTTTAATGGTGTCGGTTTAGGATAAATGAAGGTACACGCCGATTGGGCGTGCACCCTGTGAGATTTATCTATCATTAGTGGGTAATGATATTGACTATATCGAGAATTTGACGGCTTTTTTCATCTAATTTAATAATAGAATCTTCGACTTGAATGCTGATCCTGCCATCTTTATCTAAAGGGACGACAATACGGCCACGATCATAGATGTCATAGTCAAGCACATCGCCACGGCGAAGTTTTTTCTGCCAACCTGGTGGTAGGGGCTCTCCTCGCTCAACTTTTTTCTGTAATCCTGGTGGTAAGTCTTTGTCTTTTTTACCTTGATCATTGTCAGGTTTAGCAAAGGCTAACATGGGTGCCATTAGGCTGAATGTGAGGCCTGTGATAATCACTAAGGTTAATTTATTCATCTATGCTCCTAAAAGCGTTTAGTTGATACAGTGACAATAGTTTAGCCTAAATGAACCTTAGCTGAACGTACCATGTCATCGGGTTTATTGACAGGTCAACATGAGTACCGCTTGCCATTGTTCGGCCGTGACGGGTTGAATACTGAGCCGAGCTCCCTTAGAGACCAAATACATATCCGATAGTTGTGGCAGGCTTTTTATCAGACTTAAGGGAATAATATCATTAAATTTTTCGACAAAACGAATGTCGACCCTTAGCCATCTTGGGTTAGCGGGATCAGACTTAGGGTCAAAATACTTTGAGTCGGGATCAAAGGCGCTACTGTCGGGATAGGCCGGTGTCACGACTTCGGCAATCCCCACAATTCCAGGGACTTTGCAGCTTGAGTGATAAAAAAACACTTTGTCGCCAATTTTCATGGCGTCACGCATAAAATTACGGGCCTGATAGTTGCGAATGCCAAACCAAGCTTCGGTCTGGTTCGGACAAGCCTTAAGATCATCGATGCTGAATTCATCGGGCTCGGATTTCATTAGCCAATAGTTCATCTTGTTTCCTTACTGCTCTTTCTGTTAATCGCTTAAATGCCCTTCAGTTTAACTTAATCTTTCCTCGTCCCCTAGTTAACCACCTGTTATGGCTATTGCTGATTTGATTAAGTTGCTGTTCAGATAGCGCGGCTTAACCTGTAGGCATCAATGATGTTTGGTATGTCTTATGCAGTTTTCAGTGCATTAGGCAAAGCGTCAATTTCGAACGTATTCACTGGCTCTTTGATAATCCAAATCAGTGGGGTGCACTATATGGTAACTTCAACAATGTCGACAACTTCAACCATGACGTCTGACTGTGGTTTGTACACTAAATATCTCAAAGATCTCACCGCAGGTGATGTGAGTTTACACCATGATCGCATGTTGGAATTCATCAACGATTTGACCACCCAAGGCTGGTTATTAGCGAATTTCACCTGGGATTACTGGTACAATAACAGCTACTTAGTCGACAAACCCGCCTATATTCGCGATGCAAGCATTGCCCAATGCAAGTTGCTGTTGACCGCCATGACGCGTTTAGAAGTTTTTAGCCCCGGTGTGTTAGAAAATATGCGTCGTCAAGGTATTTTGCTGGCGATTGTTGAACGGCTCCAAAGTTTGAATGTATCTAAATCGGATACACATTTTGAATTTATTAGTCGTTAAACCTATAGGGAATGGCTTGCCATATTCTTTAGTCTAATAAGACGTTTTTTTACTTGTGACCTAATCCGTGGATTGGTTAGTTTGGAGCTCGCTAACCATAATAATAAATGCACGGAGGCCTAAATGTCTGTTTCAACTCATCAAGCAAGCGATTCCCTCAAGCCCATCCCACTCAAATACAGCGAGTTTCGGGGGGGAGCAACACCCGAACTCGTTGATAAAACCATAGGTCAATATCTGGATGATATTGCTAAAACCTATCCCGAACAGCTCGCTATAGTGGTTCATCATCAAAATGTTCGCTGGAATTATCGTCAGTATCTTGCGCAAATCGACTCTCTGGCGACGGGATTGCTCAAACTTGGGATCAAACCCGGCGATAGAGTGGGGATTTGGTCGCCCAATAATATTGAATGGTGCTTAACCCAATATGCGACCGCTAAAATTGGCGCCATTATGGTGTGTATTAACCCCGCTTACCGCCCTGAAGAATTGCAGTATGCCTTAACCAATGTGGGGTGCCGCGCCCTGATTTGTGCCGATAGGTTTAAGTCCAGCAATTATCTTGAGATGTTATACCAATTGGCACCTGAGTTAACGGTTTGTCCCGCGGATAAATTACAAGCCAAAGCCGTACCTGAGCTTGAATTTGTGATCCGTATGGGCGCTGAAAAATCCGCCGGTATGTTGAATTTTGACGACCTGCTCGTCGAGGTGACCGCAGATGATAAAGCAACCCTCGAGCGTATTGGTGAAGAATTAAGTCCCTTCGATGCCATTAATATCCAGTTTACTTCTGGCACCACGGGTAGCCCGAAAGGTGCGACCCTATCTCACCATAACATTTTGAATAATGGTTATTTAGTTGCAGAAGCGATGAAGTTTACCTGTCACGATAAACTCTGTATTCCGGTCCCCTTATACCATTGTTTTGGCATGGTGCTTGGCAATTTAGTGTGTTTAGCGAAAGGCGCTGCGGCCATATTTCCTGGGGAGTCCTTCGATCCGCTCACAACGTTGCAAGTTGTTGAAAATGAGCGCTGCACAGCTTTGCATGGTGTTCCAACCATGTTTATTGCCGAACTTGAACATCCGGAGTTTGCGCGTTTTGATTTAAGCTCGCTGCGAACCGGCGTGATGGCGGGGGCAACTTGCCCAGAAGAGGTGATGCGCCGGGTACAAAACCTGATGTATATGCAGGAGGTGCTGATTGGTTATGGGCAGACGGAGTGTAGTCCGCTCAATCATATTACCGAAATTGATTCTCCAATAGAGAAACGTGTGCTCACCGTTGGCCGTGCTTTACCCCATACCGAAGTCAAAATCGTCGATGAATTTGGCGAAGTGTTGCCGATTAATCAACCCGGTGAAGTTTGCAGTCGCGGTTATTGCATTATGCAGTGTTATTGGAATGACCCTGACAAAACGGCGGCAACCATTGACAGTGAGGGTTGGCTGCATTCTGGCGATATTGGCCAAATGGATGAGCAAGGCTATGTGCAAATTGTTGGCCGGATTAAAGATATGATCATTCGCGGTGGTGAAAATATCTATCCCCGTGAAATCGAAGAGAAGCTCTACACCCATAAAGATGTGCAGGATGCGGCGGTCTTTGGGGTACAAAGTGATAAGTACGGTGAAGAAGTCTGTGCTTGGATCAAAGTTCGCTCGGGAGCGACGATTTCAGAGGCGGATATTCGGCATTTTCTTACCGAGAAGTTTGCCTACTTTAAGGTGCCGCGCTATATCAAATTTGTGGATCAGTATCCTATGACTGTGACAGGTAAAATCCAAAAATTCAAAATGCGTGAGCTTATGTACCAAGAACTGCATCAAGATATTAACGCATAACTCTACCACCTGAGATTATCTTGATTATGCCCTTTCAAGCCGCATAGGCGGCTTGAGTTCTACAATTTGTCATAACTCTTCACTTTCCCATAGGTGTTGTGAAAGATTATGTGAATACTGATGTGCTCGATAGCATGATTGTATCGGGTGTCCAACCCGTAGAAGCCGTCACATCAGACGAACTTAATATTAAAAAGGTGGCCGCAGGCCGTGTTGATGCGGCGGTAATAGATGTGAATGTGCTGCAATATTTATTGAAACAGAAAACCCTGCAGCCACTGGCTGACAAGCTGCAAATTAATCGACAGCTTCTTGCAAATAAACAGCTTTATATTGCCTTTAGAAACAATGATGAAGGCCGTCGTTGGCGGGACATAGTCGATCGTGGGCTGGCACAAATTGATGTTGAAGCCTTAGCCAATGATCTGCTCTACCATGATGACGTTGTTACTGAATAGTTCCTGTCATACCGCTGTCGTAATTTGCCATTAGCATCAGTTTAACGGTATGAGTCATTGCTCATCTCATTATTCTGGATGATATGGATAAATTGCCCTTTGAGTTAGATACACTGCAACAACTTATTGATACTCATCATCTTAAGTTGCAGTACCAAATCCTCGCCGACATACCCTTTCGAAATGAGCATTTCCCCCTTTATAGCGTTGAACTTGGGGTGGTGGTCGAGCCTTGTCCAACTGTACTGTTTGTCGGTGGTGTACACGGCGTCGAGCGTATTGGTGCTCAGGTGATATTGGCACTGCTGAACAGCTTGTTGCAACGCCTTGTATGGGATAAACATTTACAGCAACTGTTGAGCGGAATTCGGCTCGCCTTTGTCCCTGTGGTCAATCCTGTTGGTTTGTTTCTGGGAACTCGAGGTAATGGCAATCAAGTGGATTTGATGCGAAATGCCCCGATAGACTCCGCTGAAAAAGTGTCTTTTATGGTTGGGGGCCAGCGTTTATCCCCCCGTCTGCCATGGTTTCGCGGCATTGGTGGTATGGAACTTGAGACCGCAGGTGTGGTTGCCTATGTACAGCAGCTACTCAAGCGCAGTACGAGTCTGATTTCTTTAGATGCCCATTCGGGTTTTGGTTTGACCGATCATATTTGGTTTCCCTATGCCCATACCCGCGCCGCCTTTGAAAATGCCCATTTTATCTTTCACCTTAAGCAATTGTTTGAAATGAGTTATCCCCATCACGGCCATTATCGATTAGCGCCACAGAGTCAATTTTATCGCACCCACGGCGATATTTGGGATTATCTCTATCGCCAGCATCAGGGTGAGATGTTGAATGCGGCAGTGCCCTTTTTGCCCCTGACACTTGAAATGGGATCTTGGGCATGGATAAAGAAAAACCCAAGGCAGATTTTTAATTTTGCAGGTTTTTTTAATCCGCAGAAAACCCACCGTCACCACAGGATTTTGCGCAGGCACACAGTGCTGATGCAATTTTTAATGGAGGCGGCCTATGCTAAAGAATTAGAGCAATTATCATCTGAGCGTTTAGCCGAATTGGCCCAGAGCGCACAGCATTTTTGGTATCGGGAGGCTAAGTTATGACGACTTGGGTGTTATTACGCGGCTTAATGCGAGATCAGCGCCATTGGCATGGCTTTGATCAGCGTCTTCGGCAGAAGGGATTGAGAGTCTTAACGCCCGATCTCCCCGGAAATGGCCGCCTTACACATATTACGAGTCCGTTGAATATCGCCGACTATGCCGCGGCGGTATGGCAGCAAATTGACGAGCATTGCAGTGAGGCTGAACCCTTTTATCTGCTCGGTTTATCCATGGGCGGAATGCTGGCAATGGAGATGGCTCGCCAAAGGCCATGGCAGATAAAACAGGTATTTATCCTGAACAGTAGCGCTGCTAATTTATCACCTTGGTATCAAAGATTTAATCCAATTCATGCAGTTAAAGCTATTTTTTTGAGGAAAAAAGGCAAAGATTTAAATGCAATAGAATCGAGCATCGTACGTTTGACCAGTTTTCGTCACTGCAATGATAGACAGCTTATTGCCCATTGGAGTCAGTTGCGTAGGGTATCTTGTCCCAGTTTGAGTAACACATGGCGTCAGCTTTGGGCTGCATTGATATATCAATGCCCAGCCACACTTTTTGTCCCGGTTAGCGTACTTTGCGGTGACCGTGATGCGCTCGTGAGCATTGAGTCCAGTCGTGCCTTGGCAAGGCATTTTCAAACTGAATTAATTGTATTGGCCTATTGTGGCCATGATGCGGCCATCGATGTGCCAGCTAAGTTGGCACATTACCTGCTGGCATTGGCGCAGTCGGTTAAGATCCCAAAATCCACTTTACAGGCTGAAACAAGCGTCAAAAATGTTCACATACTGGATGAAGATCGAAGGCAAGATGAGGCTGGGTTGCTGGAGTGGGATAAAAAGGCGCTATCCAAGGTTGAGTGTGAATAGCGCCGATCCACGTTAAGTTGCGTTGGTCGTTAAGCTTTAGCTACGACGGTTTGACCTATTGGGGTCAGGCTTAACAGTGCCAATTTAATATGTTGGATCCCAAATGGGATACCGATTATGGTCACAAAACAGGCGAGGGCATGGGCTAAATGGCCTATGGCTAACCAGATCCCAAAGAGTAAGAACCAAATGATGTTGCCTATCATACCAAAGGCGCCAGTGCCTAAATCTTCACGTCCCGTTAGATGGCGGCGATTCATTTGCTCTTGACCGAAGGGCCAGAAGGTCATTTCGCCAATCACGAAACAGGCGCGGCCAAAGGGAATACCGATAATACTAATAAAGCACAAAATACCGGCGAGCCACCAAGCCAGCCCCATCACAAACCCTCCTAGGACAAACCACGCAATATTGAATACTAAGCGTAAAAGCGCCATGGAAAACTCCTTATTATCTTACAGACTTGTTTTATTGGCCTACGGTTTGGGAAATATCTCTGCCATCACCGAGCGTTAATTTGATATTGCGAGAATTGTGCCAGTTATTTTATTCTTAATAATCAGAATATTGTCTTGTTTTTGTTGAGTGCTGATTGTGAGCTTCACCAAAAAGTCGTGAAATTGCTAACTTCTTAAGGGCATGTTTTATAAAGGGACGTTACACTAGCCCATACCTTTGATAGACCAAGGCGTTTATTGTTTGAGTGCACCTATGTTTGCTAATACCCCCGTCGAAAAGATGTTTTTTGCTGGCCGTGACATTTTTCTAAAACGTGATGATTTATTACATCCGGCCTTTAGTGGTAATAAGGCTCGTAAGTTTGCCTATTTTTTAGCACATGAATTTCCTGGCATTAAAAAAGTGATTGGTCATGGCTCACCACAGGCTAACTCCCTTTACTCGCTCTCGGCCCTTGCCAACATCAAAGGTTGGCAGTGTGATTTTTATGTCGATCATATCGCTAGTCATATCCTTAACAACCCTTCGGGAAATTATGCTGCAGCTGTGGCGAATGGTACTAATATCATCGATTTGAGTCGGTTAGGGGGGAGATCTAACCCGGATACGGCTATTCGGTGCCAAGAATATATCGAACAGCAGGTATTACCCTATGAACCCGCAGCACTTTTTATCCCCGAAGGCGGACGCTGCCGTTACGCCGAATATGGCGTGAACATACTCGCAAACGAGATAGTCGAGTGGTCAAAAATGCATAATATCTCGGATTTAAAGGTGTTTTTACCCTCGGGAACGGGGACTACCGCGCTGTTTTTAAATCAGTATTTTATTCGGCAACAGACGGATATTCGTGTGGTTACCTGTGCAGTTGTTGGCGGGGATGCCTATCTGAGGCAACAGTTTTCGATGCTGAATCCAGATTTAAGTGAACACCCGCAGATAGTGAATGTGGGCAAGAAATACCACTTTGGTAAACTTTATGCTGAGTTTTATGCCATGTGGCAGCGGGTCTGCGCCTCAGGGATACAGTTTGAGCTGCTCTACGATCCCTTAGGGTTTATTGTGCTTGAGGATTATTTACAAGGCTGTGGCTCTAGTCCTGTGATGTATATCCACCAAGGTGGGTTGCTCGGTAATGACACTATGCTGCCGCGTTACCGGCGTAAATTTGCGAGTGATATTTAAGAAGGCTGCGCAATAAAACGCGCATATATTTTTAGGGTACTAGGCGATTGCGTTTCAGGATCTTATAGGTTCGAAGGCTCATTTTTTCGAGATTTTTTAAGTCCAATAAACTCGGATCGGATTCGCTATACTGCCAGTAGCTTATTTCTGCATCGAGCATTTCAAGCATTTTTTTTGAGCAACCTAAACATTCTCCCTGGCACATTTGCGCTTCATCCAAATGAAATGGAATACGCTGTTTAATTACGCTAATCATGTTTTGCATAGCGACTTTTGTATTGGGTTTTGGCATGACTCAGTGTTGAATGGGGCTTTGGGAGGGAATATTAGTGGATGCGAAAATGAAAAAAGGTGATCTAAATCTAATATACACATTTGGTTCGGCAGATATCTGTGTGAGTAAGATATAGCCAGAACCAAATGAGTTGCGTCAAAGAGACGTAGTGGGATAGCAAGGCGTGACATTTAGCTATCGGCTGCTTAAGTTATCGGTACGGCGAGGAAAATGGAAACCGAATTAACCTAATTTAAGCAAGCGGTATTACAGTATTAATTTGACTTATTTGTTTGCTGACAATAACCATTTCATAAAGCTAATGGCTTCTGTGCGCTTCGAAAAAGTCTGTCTGTTTTTACCTTGTCTATCGGTAAAAGCAATAGAGGTTTTGTTTACTGAGATTGAATCAACAGGGAAGTTCACTGTGATTTCATGTCCGTTAATTTTGTATGACATAAGCCACACTCCTTTTATTTAATTCACCCTTAGGTGAGAGAGTTATAACAATAAAATATCCTTAGCAACAGTGCGAAAGATGGTTCTAATAGTGTCGAGGTTACCCCATCTCTTAACGGTTGAGCAAGAGATGACTTATCGATAATTAATGTATCTCATCGATTATGTCAATGGATTCACTCAATTAAACCAGTTGAACATAGCTTAATGACAAGACTATGACAGCAATAAATTTAATAAGTTCATTAGACAAAATCAGATGCTGTTAGCACTAATTGATTGAGTTTACGGGGTTTTGCTTGTAGTAGGCTTTCTTCGTGAGGACCAAGATTTGATACATATCGATCAAACTGGATTAAAAAGGTAACAACAAGGTGGATCTCAAAACGAAGCGCAGTATATCAGCAAAAGTCACTTAAGCAAGTTTATTTTTTACCCAGAGAGATTATAAATTGCGACATATTAAACTTATGTGAACAATTTTAACCCATTTGTCGGGTAAACATAAAAAATAAGGCTGTTAGCGCTTCAGTTTTAGCGTTAATAAATCAGTTCACCTATAGGGTTAAGTAGCTTACTCAGGCCCTTAGTGAAATGCAGGGGAGCATCTAATACTGTGTAACATAAGCAACCTGTTTTTGTTTTTGGGGCATGGTGGGTTTGATGGTCTAATAAAATAAAATCCCCAGGGACATATTCACCGTTAATATCGGTAAATTCACCCGCAAGTAGTAGGGTTAGCTCATATCCTTTATGGGTATGTTGAGGTATTTCCCCAAGTGCATCTATGTGTAATAAACTGGCACGGGTGTTTAATTCGTCCACATCGAAGCGCATGCGGCTGACTTTGCCAAGTTGTTGCCATGGACGGGTTAAATGCTGGCGAAATACCGCTGGAATATTGTAGGTTGCCGTTTTTATTGACAGCGATATAGGTGAATAGCTAAGCGTAATATTTGCCTCTGGCTGACTAAAAATATGTGCCAACATGGCTTGTAGCTCATCAGGAAGCGGATCCGCCACTAAGGTCATGTCGGTCTGGGATGCTGTTATTACCTCCTCATTGCTTTGTGCGCTCAACACCTGCTGAGCCTGCTGTTCGGTCAATGTTGCGACAATAGCGGCGCATTTATCACACAGACTACAGTGGGCCGATATCGCAATGGCCATCGAGAGTGGGAGTTCACCCTTTGCATGGGCAAGCAGTAGCGCTTCCTGTGGATGATGTTTAATCATTATGTGTCTCCAAAAAGCTTTTTAGCTTTTCTAACCCCAGTCGTAGGCGGGATTTGATCGTGCCAATGGGGACATTTAAAGTGTCTGCTAACTCTTGCTGGGTGAGTTCTTGCATATAAATGCCCTGCACCACTTGGCGCTGAGTGAGGGGAAGGGCATCCATATGTTCGAGTAGTTTTGCTGTAAGTTTATGATCAGGCTGTGTCTCTTGGCTTACCGTATCGCAAAGTGGCCATATATCATCACCAAAAACATCTTCTTTGTTGTGTTGGACTCGCCTCAACATATCAAAGCACTGGTTACGCATTATGGTAAAAATCCAAGTGGTAACCGAACCTTTGTCTGCATTGTAAAGATGGGCTTTTGTCCATACGCTGGTCATGGTTTCTTGTACTAGATCCATTGCCAGGCCCTGTTGATTTAGGCGCTGTAAGCCGAAGGCTCGGATCTTAGGCATAAAATGAGTGAACAAATCGCCAAAGGCGGCTTTGTCTCTTTGATTGGCAACTTTTAACATCGCTGCGGTCAATCGATCTATTTCTACCTGCTGCTCAGTTAAATCTTGAGCATGAGTTTCATTATCCATAGCCGTGTTTATCAGGGATGAGATAGGTCTATGATACCGATTTTGCTCAGGTAGTGATTGAATATTTTCCATTATTTTGCCCTTATCCCCTAAACAGATGTCGGTAGTGGACCATTTTCCCCCTTCAGTGTTGAGTAATACGTCAGTGGCAAGATAAAAGATCACTGGATTATTTATTTTATTACGGCTCGGAGTAAGTTCCGCGCCATAGTGTGATCTTGGCTATTGATACAAGTGTATTTTTCCGCGGCCTGTACGGGTAATATTTCTAACCAGCGTTGGCAAACCCAGGCGATATCTTCAAATTGTGCCGCTTGGTAATGCTGTAAATGTTGAGGATATTCCTTAAGAATATTTTGTAGCATTTGGCTAAGGTAGCGTTCGTCCGTGGCGATGGGGACCGCTGGCCAATTATCGATGAGGGTGATATCTCCGCGTTTTAATCCATCGCTTTCAATCTCGATATGATTAAGTTTAAAGCGTTGACTACCTTGAATGCTGATCCCTAGGGTGCCATCGGCTAAGGTTTCAAAATCGATGATATGCACTAAAGTACCAATAGGTTGAATGGTTTTTCCATCGTCTGCCGTCATACATAGGCCAAAGCCTTGTTCGGTTTTTAACGACTCTGCCACTAAGCGTTTATAGCGAGGTTCAAAGATCCGCAGTTGGGTGTATCCCTCGGGTAATAAACAGATAGGCAATGGGAAAAGAGGTAATTTCATAGTGGCCTCGGGTGAACTAATGTCTATATCATTACGTAACATAGCGGAAATTTGATCAGTTATTCATATAAGAGTTTACTCACACTAAGGGGATGATATGAAGCTAAATCCATTTGAGAAGCAGATAGTCCGACATCCACTGCGATTTTGGCTACAGAATCATATCGAAGCCCCATTGTTAACGTCCATGATGCCTAAACCTATGGCGTGTTTTGAGCAGGCGCTCGAGATCGGTTGTGGTTTTGGTAACGGTATTCATCTGATCCGTGAGCATTTTGGCGCTGGACACGTTACTGCCGTGGATATTGATCCCGAAATGGTCGCTGCGGCAAAGGGGCGCTGGCAACGCTCACCCCATGGATTAAAGGATCTCGATTTTGCCATTGCGGATGCGACTCGGCTCCCCTTTGCCGATGCCCAGTTTGATATAGTGTTTAACTTTGCTGTTTTCCACCATATTCCCGATTGGCAAATAGCCATCGAAGAGGTCGCACGAGTGTTGAAACCCGACGGTTTTTTTGTGGTGGAGGACTTGTACCGCGCGGCTATCTGTAATCCGCTCAGTCGCAGATTATTTGAGCATCCACAACAAAACCGTTTTAATCACCGGGAATTTTTGGCGGTATTACGCCAAGCGGGATTTTTGATCGTCTGTGAGCGAAATGCGTTTAATCTTGCGGGTATGGTGCTTGCTCAAAAAACACTGCGTTTATGAGGTTATGTTTATCTGTGACTCCGCAGGGGAAATCCGCGCTTTGGGTGGCTCAAATCAATCATAATGGTTCCTCTATTGTGCGAGAGTGATTGTAATTTTTAGATAAAAGCGGGCCTTGGCATAGTTCTCATCCTTAGTTTACCGCTATAATTTAACTTAATCCTTAGCATGCGAGGAAAGGTTTTCCTCCAGAGTAGAGAAGCAGCATTATGGCAAACGTACTTGCAACCGTAGATCAACGAACCAAACTTGTCGGTGAGAACCGCCTTGAGTTGTTGCTTTTTCGGATTAACTCTACACAGCTATTTGCTATTAATGTCTTTAAAGTCAAAGAAGTGGTCAAGCTGCCGCCACTCAATGCTATGCCGGGCAGCCATCCGCATATTTTTGGCGTGGCAAATATTCGTGGCATGTCCATCCCTGTGATTGATTTACGTTCGGCGATAGGCTTTAGTCCCATCCCCCCTGGGGATGATGCAAATATGATCATCACCGAATATAACCGCAGCGTGCAGGGCTTTTTAGTGGGTAAGGTTGAGCACATTATCAACATGACGTGGAGCGACATTATGCCGCCGCCGAAAACGGCTGGGCGGAATAATTATCTGACGGCAATTACTCGCATCGAGCACCAAGGTCAGTCGCAATTAGTGTCGATTATTGACGTAGAGAAAGTGCTGGCGGAGATTATCCACTATGATGTACGCCTTTCCGAAGGGGTGCTGGATGAAAACCTAGTCCATGAAATGCCTGGACGAAAAATATTGATTGTCGATGACTCCTCCACCGCAAGGCGACAAGTGAGGGAGACTCTCGGCCAGTTAGGGATTGAAATTATTGAGGCTTCCGATGGCCTACAGGCCCTAAATTTGCTGCAAAAGTGGCGTGATGAGGGCAAGCAAGTTTCAAAAGAATTGTTAATGATGATAACCGACGCTGAAATGCCAGAAATGGACGGTTATAAACTGACCTATGAAGTGCGTAACGATAAAGCCATGGCGGATTTATTTATTACTCTCAATACCTCCCTCAGTGGCAGTTTTAATCATGCCATGGTTGAGAAAGTCGGTTGTGATCGTTTTATCTCTAAATTCCAACCCGATTTGCTGGTGGAGGTCGTGCAGGAAAGATTAAGGCAAGTCATTAATAACTAAGCTATGTCGTTAATAACGAGGTTGAGGGCTTAATGGGGCAGTTTAGCCTGCTAATTCGGCTTTGATATCGGCTAATACTTGCTGTTTCATTTCCTTGGCGGCGGCAATATGGATGCGAGCAAGCCTTAGGGCATAGCTAAATCGCCCCCGGCCGAGGAGTCTAACCAATTCGGCAAAAAAGCGTGGGTCAAGGGTAAATTGGGTGCTGTAATAGTGGATGGCTGCGTGTAGCGAAGTATAAATAACCCCATCAAATTCAAAGCCAGCGCCATGCCCTTGATCATCAATAGCGACGCCTTCGAGTACAATCGGCCAACCGGGCGCATTTATCCTGTCGCGGGCAATTTGATACATCATCCAAGCACTTTTCTTAAATCCCTCAAAGACTTTACAGGAGAATTCCGACTCGGCTAGTTCTTCTTCAGTCCAGTTAATCCCTATGGCCAAGTGTTTGGCATAAATGCGCATCAAGGCATCCTTTACCGCCATGCGGCAATCCCAAATGGAGGTCAGCCTATGTTGTTTAGCCAGAGTTAAACATTCGCCACAGGCGGGCACGGCGAGGGAAGGGTGGGGAGTATGTACTTGACTGTGATATTCAAAATAGCGATCACAGGGCTCACCACAGAACCAGCAGGTATGGCGTTTATCGAAGGGGGTATCAATGGGCGTGATAGCTGACATCAAGGTTTGAGTGCCCCAGACCTTGATGCCACATCACTTAAGCTAAAGGGCTTAAACTTCTTCAACATCAACTAAATCTTTGGCTAAAACGATAGGATCTAGCTCTAAACATTCTTCATCGGTTTGCCAATCAACACCGATTAATACACCGTCATCATTCAGATCAGAAACCCAATACTCTAAGAACTCTTCGAGTGAAATAGAAACGGCTTGGTAATCATGCCATTCTTCACTGCAGTGGGACTTTGCCGCCGCTTCGCTTGACCATAATGGCATCACATCTGTGTCTTCAAACTCACTGGAGTCACAAACGACCCAGCCTTCGCCAGTTTCATCCATTAGACCCCAAAGCGTCTGATGTTGTTTTACATTTTCGATAAAGCCAGCCAAAGCCGCATTGATTTCAGTCATGATAGGTCTCTTTGAAGTGTGCTGTTAACATCCCCATTATACGGTAACATCGACATAGGCCAAGGGATTCTTTGTTAAGATTTTTCTTGTGTTGGTTAACTGAGCAAGTAAGTCAGTTTATCCCAGTATTTGTCGTCATAAGGATTGTGTTAACTGGCGCTATGGGTCAGGATTGCTATTGTTTTAACGCGTATTGCTATCGCCTCAACGCGTATTTTTACCTTGGGAATCAAATATTGGAGTGATAGGTTTGATTAGAATTAAAGGAATTACCTACCTTGTCGCTAGCCTTGCTGCCAGTGTGAGTTTAAGTGCTTGTTCAACTGCCCCGACATCGAGCCCAAGCAGCAATACCGCCGTTGCCGATGTCAAGTCCCAGTCCCAGAGCAGTGAGCTAGATATTAATGCCACAATTCAAGCAAATGCCGATGCGTTTGCGGGTTGCATCACTACTTTACAGGCGCGGGCGCGCAGTGAAGGCCTATCGGACGATACGATTAATTCTACCGTCGCCAACCTGCAATTTGTGCCTAAGGTCATTGAGCTTGATCAGCAGCAGCCAGAATTTAGCCAAACTTTTGCCAATTATTTTAATAAACGCGCCACCGATTGGCGGGTTAACGAAGGCCGGCGTTTACTGCAAAAACATCGAGTATTACTGGATAAACTCGCTCAGGAATACGGCGTACCGCCCCAGTATATTTTGTCGTTTTGGGGATTAGAGACTAATTACGGCTCTTACAAGGGCAAAATGTCGGTACTCGACTCCCTTGCAACCTTGGCCTGTGAGCCGCGCCGCAGCAGTTATTTCACCACGGAATTGATGCAAGCACTTAAATTAAAAGAAAAATATAATTTTGATAAAGGCACTATGGTGGGGTCTTGGGCGGGGGCTATGGGGCATACGCAATTTATGCCATCGGCCTATGCTAAGTACGCCATTGATGGTGATGGCGATGGCAAAGCCGATCTTTGGAATAGTACCGCCGATGCCTTAACGTCGGCGGCAAATTTTTTACAGCACTTAGGTTGGCAACGCAATCAGCGCTGGGGTCGTGAAGTGTTGCTACCAGCGCATTTTAGTTACGATCATTTAGGGGCTAAGCAGGCATTACCACTCTCAGCTTGGGCGACACAGGCGGTTGTCCAGACGAATGGCCAGCCGTTACCCGCAGTGGATATCAATGCCGCGCTGTATTTGCCCGCAGGTCATACTGGACCTGCGTTTTTAGGCTATGAAAACTTTAATGTGATTATGCGTTGGAATCGCTCTGAATTTTACGCGATTACCGTGGGACATTTAGCCGATCGCATTAATGGCGGGGAGCCACTCAAGGTAAGCCCTTCGGAGCAGCCGCGTTTAAGCCGCGAGCAGGTTAAGCTATTGCAGGCCAAACTGAACGAGGCGGGTTTTGATGTGGGTAAGCCTGACGGTGTTTTAGGGCGCAATTCTGCCGCGGGGATCCAAGCCTTCCAGCGTAGCCAAAATATGGTTGCCGATGGTTTTCCAAGCCCTGAGGTCTTTACCGCCCTAGGTATCACGCTTTAAGCGGGGCATTAAACTGCTGGTGGGATAAAAAAGTGGAGTGAATAGGTCAGTTTTGTTAAGCTCGGCCGACATTTGAAATCGAAGTAAATCAAAGGATATTCGATGAGCATTAAAGACGATATGGTTGTGCAGTTTAATTACACGCTGCGCGACGAAAAAGGCGAAGTGATCGAGACCAATGAAGGCCGTGAACCTATCGCTTATTTACATGGCCATGACAACATGATGCCAGGTGTTGAAAACGCCATTGACGGTAAAGCGATTGGTGAAAAATTCACTGTGACTTTGCCTGCGGCCGAGACCTATGGTGAGCGCGTAGCCGATGCCGATGCCCATCAACGTGTGTCAGTAAAGCACTTATTAGGTGCGACTGTGTGGAAACCGGGTATGACGGCTGTGGTGAATACTGACCAAGGTCAGCGTCAAGTGACTATCGTTAAAGTGGGTAAATTTATGGCGACTGTGGATGTCAATCATCCTCTGGCTGGCCGTGATTTAACCTTCGATATCGAAATCGTTGGTGCCCGCGAGGCATCCGCTGAAGAAATTGCCCATGGTCACGCCCATGGTGCTGGTGGTCATCACCACTAATCTTAGGCTTCGGGCTCGACTCTTATCTGAACTATTAGTCCAGTATACGTAGAATGAATCGAGGCTGCAGATTGAATAGCAAAAGCCCAAACCTAGGTTTGGGCTTTTTGTTTCGTTAACGGCTATGTTGATGCTCGATTGGCTTGTCGGCAAACATCATATCTAGGCTTGCTTGGGTTTGTGGATGGTAGCCATCGCGGACACTGAGATACACGCCTTTAGCCCAGTTGTAATGTTCTGTGCTGGCGAGTTTTTGGTATAAGGGCACAATAAGCCGGCGGCGACCAATATCGGTAAGATACTGTTTTAAATCGGGGAGTACTTGATAATAGCCATTATCTAGTGCGAGTGAATACCAGGCAAAGGCGATCTCGTTATTACTCGTTCCCGTAAAATGGAATGCGCTATCTAGCTCCATCAGTTGGGCTTGGCTTAAATTGAGCCGAGGCATTTCATTAATAAAGCGCAGCCATTGATGCACAGTCCAAGTTTGAGTGCTTAAGGCCGTTGCCGCCACTTTCTCCTCCAGCCAAGCTTGTCTCTGGTTGTCGATATCATCAAAGGCGTGGGAATTCGGGGGCACTAAGAATGCGGGTAAACCTTGGCCTTCAATCCAAGTATCCACTTCTGCTTCGCTGACCACATTCGGGTATTTCTGGAGTAAATTTTGTGTGAGGTATTCACGGAACTGCGCCGTGGTAATACTTTGAAAGGCAAAATGATTGAAGTAGTTTTTGACGAAGATATCGAAGTGTTCACGGCCAAATTTGTGTTCGAGGAAACGCAAAAATAGTTGCCCTTTTACATAGGGGACACCGCTAAAGGCATCGTCAGGATCCCGTTCGCCAAGTGCAATATGCAGCACTGAATCCTCGGGGGCGAGAGCCTCAAGTTCGGCAAGTAATTCTGAGTAGCCAATGGTTTGCTCCATCAGCGCACGGTCACGGCCGTAGAGATCTTCCATAATGCGGTTTTCGACATAGGTCGTAAACCCCTCATTGAGCCACAGATCGCGCCAAGTAGCGTTAGTCACTAAATTGCCGGACCACGAGTGGGCAAGTTCGTGGGCTATCAGACTCACTAGGCTTTTATCACCGGCGATCACCGTTGGCGTAATAAAGGAAAGCCGTGGGTTTTCCATCCCGCCGTAGGGAAAACTTGGCGGCAAGATCAGCAAGTCATATCGTCCCCAGCGATAATCACCGTAGCGTTTAGCTGCGATGTTGATCATTTGAGGTGTGTCGGCAAATTCCTTGCTCGCTTTATCGAGGATCTCTGGCTCAGCCCAAATGCCAGAAATATTATCTAAGGGCGCAAACTGTAAATGTCCGGCCGCAATGGCGATCAAATAGGCGGGAATGGCCTGTGGCATAGTGAACTGGGTCTGAGTGGGTGAAAGTGAGGTGCGATCGGCGCTCATCACCACGGTAATGGCCTTGTCGGCGGTGATCGTCGCACTGTAGGTTTGGCGCACCGCTGGCGTATCTTGCAGTGGGATCCAGCTGCGGGCATGGATAGCCTGACTCTGGCTGAACATAAATGGCAACTGTTTACCTTGGGTTTGGGCTGGTGTTAGCCATTGAATACCCGAAGGATTTTTGGACGTATGATAATTAATTTTAACCTTTTGGGTATCTTTATCGGCAAGCGCTATAGTCAGCGCCGCGCCTTTAACTTCATCCTGTTTAGCCAGATTGAAAGACACCTGTTGCCATTGACCTTGGGCATTTAATGCACTGACATGGTTAATGGTGAGATCGCGCGTGTCTAATATGAGGGTTTGACCCGCACTATGCCAATCTAAGCTGAGGATCACATCCCCGGACAGTTTATTGGCTTCAAAATCCAGGCGCAGGGCGAGATCCACATGGCTAATACTCACTTCACCGTAGTTGGCATAGGTCAGCGTATCCCTATTTTGTTGTCTATCGGCGGGATTGGGTGCTGGCACTAAGCTGTCTGTACTGAGTGCGTGAGTATTTGCTGTGCCAGTCTTTTGTGTGTCTGTATGCGCCGCAGCATAGCGGTAAGGAGAGCAGAGTAGTGTTAACAGTAATGCACTGCTTAGGATAGAACGATAACGGGGATACATAATTAAAACCTAATTAAATGATTATTTTTGTTCGGGTTAGGGCAATAGTGTGTCCATGCTTGGGTTTATCTTCACCCCGCAGGCTAAGGGCGAAAGTGTACCTGAAGTTTTGTTATCCTTGTCAAATTTTGCCATCGGTTAAATGCAGCAAGTTTGTTATCATGGCGCGTTTTTCACAGATGGTGTCCAATATGGTCATAGATTTCTCGCAGGGTAAGTTAATTGTCACTGAGTATGAAGTGCAGGTAAGGCTCAATGTCGCCAGCATTGTGCTGCTGGCGGGCGCGGAAGATATCGCTTTAAGGCGGGAACCACCCCTGTTGATCGCCAATGGGGGCGCCGTGCGCTGGAGTGTAAAATTGGATAACGAAACGCAGCTCCAATCAGTGCAAGAGATTTTAGGGATTGATTGCGAGTAGCTTTCATCGACCTTTTTAGCCGCCGTGGATTTTTATTGGATTAGATTAGGAATAGTTAAGCATGTCTAACACACTTGAATGTATTGTCGTTGAACCTAAAACGCCCGCAACGGCCGCAGTGATCTGGTTACATGGTCTCGGGGATTCGGGCGCCGGATTCGCACCTGTAGTGCCTGCGCTAGGTTTACCGAGCGATCACAGCATTCGATTTATTTTTCCCCATGCTCCAGAGCAGGCCGTGACCATCAATGGCGGCTACGTGATGCGCGCTTGGTACGATATTAAAAGCATGGATCTTCACGACAGGGCTGATATGCAGGGCGTTATCGCATCGGAAGCCAGTGTCAAAGCGCTTATTAATGCACAAATCGCCGCCGGTATTCCAAGTGAGCGTATTGTATTAGCGGGATTTAGCCAAGGCGGGGTGATGAGCCTGTTCTCGGGGCTACGTTTTGAGCAAACATTAGCCGGTATTATGGCGCTATCCTGTTATTTACCTACGGGAGATGTCCTGCCAGCCCAATTAAGCCCTGCGAATGCGCAAACGCCAATATTACAACAACACGGTATACAAGATGATGTAGTGCCATTATCCGCCGGCCTATTAGCGAAAGAAGCGTTAATGGCGGGAGGATATAAAGTGCAATGGCAAACTTACCCAATGCCACATTCCGTGATCCCTGCGCAGCTAAAAGCGATTAGTCAGTGGTTATTACAGCGTTTTGAAATGTAGCTAAGTCTAATTGCTGATAAAAACGGCATGCGGTAAATAAAATATCACCCATGCCTGTTTTTTATGGTGAACAATCATATTCTCTCCAAGTTAAATCTAAATTGTTTATATTGAATGATTTAGCCCTCTTTTTTTTATCATCAGTTAGCGATATTTCAATATTTAAAAATCGGTCTTTTAGCTTATTTTTTATTTGAAACAAAAGTGTCTTAAACAACCCTAAAATTCCACATTAAAATCACGTTTATTAATAAAATTGACACAATTTAGCTTTATTCTTTGATATTATGCATGGCGCGAACTTGATGGAGTTCGCGCCAATTTATCTATGATAAAATAATTAAAATCAAGGGGTTGATGTAATGACAAATAAGCTTATTAAAGGACTAGTCGCCACTGCTGTTCTCGCAGCTCTCGCTGGTTGTAATAGTGATGATGACAACACTAAAGTGCCAACAAGTTGTGCCGAAGCGGGCAGTGCTTGTAAAACCTTTACCGTATTACACACTAATGATAACCATGGTCGTTTCTGGGAAAACAGCGATGGTGAATATGGTTTAGCCGCTCAGAAAACTTTGGTTGATCAAATTCGTGCAGAAGTGAGCAAGAATGGTGGTCAAACTTTATTACTATCTGGCGGTGATATTAATACTGGTGTGCCAGAATCAGATTTACAGGATGCAATTCCTGATTTTACGGGTATGAACAAAATTGGTTATGACGCTATGGCGGTCGGTAACCATGAATTTGATAACCCATTATCTGTCGTAGATATGCAGCGTCGTCTTGCTGAATTCCCTATGCTGGCAGCAAACATTTATCGTAAAAATGCTGATGGTACTCAAGGCGAGCGTTATTTTGACGCCTATAAAATTTTTGATATTAACGGCCTAAAAGTGGCTGTTATTGGTTTAACCACGGAAGATACCGCTAAGATTGGTAACCCAGAATTTATTAGCGATTTAATCTTTACCGATCCTAAGACCGAAGTCGCCAAAGTCATCAAAGAAATTAAAGACGCAAAATCTGCCGATATTATTTTCGCAACCACACATATGGGTCACTACGCCGATGGTCAGAACGGTAGCAACGCCCCTGGCGATGTAGCTATGGTGCGTGCTTTAAACAAAGGTGATTTGCAAGTTGTGATTGGTGGTCACTCGCAAAACCCAGTGTGTATGGAACCTGGCAGCGATAACAAAGCCTATGCCTCTTTCAAACCGGGCGATGATTGTGCACCGGATCAGCAAAATGGCACTTGGATTATGCAAGCCCATGAATGGGGCAAATATGTGGGCCGCGCAGATTTTGAATACTTCAATGGTGAACTTCATTTAGCCAGCTATAAGCTTGTGCCTGTTAACATGCGCAAACTCGATGAGGCAGGTAAGAAAACGGCTGATTTAGCCGGTGCGAAGATCGAGCCTGATGCTGAGTTAAAAGAGCTGCTGTCTTACTATCAAGAGAAAGGCCAAGCTAAGTTAGACGAAGTGATCGCCACTACTGATGCATTGCTCGATGGTGAGCGTGCAAACGTGCGTAATAAGCAAACTAACCTAGGCCGTATGTTAGCCATGGCGCAAAGCGGTAAAGTGTCCGCCGATTTTGGCGTGATGAACTCAGGTGGTGTGCGTGCATCGATTCAACCTGGCAACATTAGTTACCGTGATGTCCTGACTGTGCAGCCATTTGGTAATATGGTTACCCTAAACGAAATGACCGGCACTGAAGTTGCGGCATACTTAGGGGCAGTGGGCAGTCTCCAAATTGGCTCTGGTGGTTATGCACAAATCACAGGTGTGAAAATGACCATTGACTGTGTGGCTAAGACCGCCAATATCAGTGAGATCAACGGTAAAGACTTTAGCCCAACAGGAAACTACAAGTTTACCGTTCCTAGCTTTAATGCTGCGGGCGGCGACGGTTATCCAAAACTGGCAAGCCCAATCCAAACTGGTTATGTAGACGCTGACTTGTTGTACTCTTTCTTAAAAGAGAAGCAAGCGATTGTTGCGGCTGACTATAACCCTGTTGGTGATATAGTTTACGAAAACTCTGCTAGTGTTGAAGGTTGTAAGCTCTAACGCTGAGTTTATATTGCCTAGGTAGGCCTCAATGCCACTCATTCGAGTGGCATTTTTATTTTTCTGTTGTCAAATTCCCACTATTTTTTATCCTAAAGATACATATCGAATCAATTGTTTGTTTTTGTGGTCGTTAATTTTTAATTTAAAATGTTAATAACAAATAAATTATATTGTATCGACTTCTGCAGTTATCTATGTATCAAATTGTTTTAATTGTGTTGTTTGTTGATTTTAGTTGTTGACTAAAAATTGCTGAATTAACACTATCTCTACAGCAAGAGGATACTTGCTATATCAATTATAAAAATAACAACAATAGGTTTTTAATATAAACCTCAAGGAGAGATAGATGCGTTATTTAACCCTTACAGCAAAAGCTGTTCGCACTAGTTTAATGACGGTTGCAACAACGGCTGTGGTCTTTTCTGGCTCAGGCTTTGCCGCAGAAGGAAATACAGCTGAAGAAAGTGCTAAAGTCGAGCGTATTGAAGTAACAGGTTCGCGTATTAAACAAGTCGATATGGAAACCGTTTCACCCGTTACTGTGATTAATGCCGCCGATATTGCCATGACAGGTGAAAAAACCGTTGCGGATGTTTTGAATAATTCTGCGATAAACAGTTTTGGTTCTTGGCGTGGTATTTCTGGATATGGCTCGGGGGCGAGTTCCACAAGTAATGTGAATTTGCGTGGTTTAGGTTCATCGGCCACCTTAGTGTTACTCGATGGTCGCCGTATGCCTGGCACCAGTTCAAGCTCAGGCTCAGTAGCAGATACCTCTTCAATCCCTATGGCCATTGTTGAGCGTATTGAGATCCTGCGGGATGGCGCATCGGCGGTATATGGCTCCGATGCGGTTGCGGGGGTGATAAACATTATTACCAAGAAAGAATTTGAGGGTTTACAATTAGATTACAGCACTGAGCAGCCAAGTGTTGAAGGTGGCGATGCCAACCGTTTATCGATTGCCACTGGCTATAATACCGATAAAGGCAATATCACGTTAACCTATGAGTATTACGATACGAAAGCTGTGATGGACCGTGATGTTTGGAATATGGATGATCCTAGCTATTCGGCTTATAGTGGTTTTAGTTCGGTGCCAAATGGTAAATATGGAACGGGCAACGGTAGTTGGTATAGTAATTCAGATATTTGTGAGCAAACCGAAAACACGGTAGACAGCACAGATGGCAATAATAATGGGCGTTGTTTATATAACCATGGCAATGTGACTAAATTATTTGGCGATCAAACGCGTAATTCTGTGCTATCTAATTTCTCCTATGAAATATCAGATGATATTAAGTTTCGCGGTCGTGCATCTGCGTCACTTGCTGAAACTGAAACTCGTTATGCGGGTACACCAGTATCAACTAATTATCCTGTTATGAGTGCCGATAATAAATTTAATCCAGTCGGTGAAGATTTAACGCTCTCTATGCGAGGCGCACAACTCGGTGAGCGTGATACGTTAACTGAAACCAATAACTTTGATATTTTAGCGGGCTTTGTTGGCACCATTGATTATGGCAATGGTATCGACTGGGAATTAAATGCCCAGCATGCAACATCAACAACGAATAGCTTTAATTATAATTTACTCAACGACGATATTATTCAGCAGGAAATTGATTCTGAGAAATATGATATTTTCAATACTTCAGGTATGAGTTACGAGCAGTGGAACCAACAGATGACGGATCTGTATCGTAAAGCTGCCCACACTGGGGTGTATCAAGGTAAATTTGAAAGCACTCAAATTGATGGATTAGCTTCGACACTGCTTGTTGATCATGGCGATGTCTCTGTTGCTATGGTCGGTGGTCTTGAATATGAGATGATCAAATTCAAGCAAACTAGCGATCCAGAATCAGCGGCGGGGATTATTTCTGGTGGTTCGGGTGGTGATGATGTCGATGCCACGCGTGACCGTAGTGCCGCGTATCTCGAGTTTCAAGTGGGTTTACCTGCCAATGTTGAGTTTTCTGCCGCGGTTCGTTATGAGCGTTATGAACAGGAAGGTTCTCTGACAGGGCCCCAAGGCGAAGTGGTTAATTCATCGACCTTCGATGCCGTGGTGCCTAAGTTCGGCTTAAGCTGGCGCCCAGTGGATAGTTTGTTACTGCGTGCCAGTTACGGTGATTCGTTCCGCGCGCCGAATATGAGTGAAATGTTCTCGTCTCAATCCTTGAGTTTTGAGAAGGCGGTGGATTCCCTATGGTGTAATGAACCCGGCAATGTGGATGCCATATATTGCGCTACCAATAACCAGCATAAAACCTGGTACGGTGGCAACCCGAACTTAGAGGCTGAAGAGGGCAACTCGTTAACCTTAGGCGGCGTGTGGAACGTTACTGACGCTTGGAACCTAGAGTTATCATACTATTCAATCACCTACGACAATAAAATTGAGTCGATTGATGTCGATGATATTCTGCGCGATGAAATCAAGAATGGGTCGTCTCCCTATGTGACCCGCGGGGCAGATGGCAAAATTGAGTATATCGAGGCGGGAGTTCGCAACTTAGCGACCGTAGAAACCTCGGGAATCGATTTTGTGACTGCCTATAACTTAGAGACAGGCCTTGGCGACTTCAATTTTAAATTGGACTTGACCCATGTGCTCGACTTTAAGAAGCAAGATAATGCCGAAGCAGAAATGATCGATTATGCGGGGCTGACGGATTCACCGGATTGGCGCGGTAATTTCGCGACCAGTTGGAAATATGATGACTTCTCAGCGGCATGGACAGTTGTCTATATCGGTAGTCAATCAGCGGGCTATTACAATGAGTTAGAAGAAACCGATCGTTATATCGATTACTCAAACTACTTTAAACATAACATTCAGTTTGCCTATAACCATGCCTACAACGGCACTATCACGGTAGGGGTGAATAATGTGTTTGATGCTGAAGCGCCCAACTATTATACCTATGCGGATTATCGTGATGTAAACGTGGGTTTATATGATGTGCTAGGTCGTACTTACTACCTGAGAATAAACCAGAAGTTTTAAGTTGTCCCCTCCCTGGATAACTCAAACCTCCGCTTGCGGAGGTTTTTTTGCTTTTGTGGATAAAAAGCATAGCACGAATGGTTGAAACCGGACTCACTCAATGGGTGAGGCGTAGTTCATGGCGGTGTTCATGTAAGTAGTGCTCGGCGCATGCACTGCAGCGTTGTTCGGTCGGATCTTGGTGTAAACGCCCAGATTCAATTTCAGCCTCACAGTCTGAGCAGAGACCGTAGAGTCCTAAGTCAAGTTGGCAGAAGGCGGCATCGAGTTTATTTAAACGGCAAAAGAGTGGGTGTTCAGCCAAAGGTGTTAGGGCTAATTTATCGATCAACTCACCCAAACTTAGGTTGGCAAAATGTGCCCCTAGCACTTCGATAAACTCGGGGTGCGTGCCGATTTCTTTCCTTAGATTCGCTTCAAGCTCTGACAATACTTGTCTGATATGGATGGTGCTCACGTAAAATCGCCTGTTTTATCTGACTCTAGGCGTTTAGTCTAATAGTTCCACTATCAACGACTATGATAAAGATCAAGTATCAGCGCGATTTTTCGTGTTGTTGAGCCGTTTAAAACAAAAAAGTAATTCATTTACATTGGATTATTGCTGCAGCATCTCCTGGGTCTTTTCTAACACTCGCACTATTTCTTCGGTCGTTTTATAGATCCGCAATTCCCGAAACAGGGTATCAGCTTCGGGATATTGACGATTGAGATAGCTAAACCATTGTTTAATTCGGGCGGGATAATAGTCGCTCTTACGGCCGCTTAGCTCCCTTTGGGTATAACTTAGCATTAACCCTAAGGTTTGCGCCCAAGTGTAAGGCGTTGCACCGGTTTTGATTGTATCGGCTAAATTAGGCAGTGAAATCGCGCCGCGGCCTATCATGATACTGTCGCAGCCCGTGACTTCTATGCAGCGTTTGGCATCGTCACTGTTCCAAATTTCCCCGTTAGCGATCACTGGGATAGGTAGGCGTTTTCTCACCTCGGTAATGTATTCCCAATAGGCTGGCGGTTTATAACCATCGACTTTGCTGCGGGCATGGATAGCCAATTCCGTTGCACCGGCCTCATAAACGGCGAGGGCATTTTCCATAAACAGCGACTTATCCTCATAGCCTAAACGGATCTTTGCTGTAACAGGTTGCTCGCTAGGGACGGCTTGGCGCATGGCGCGGACAATATCGTGAATACTATCGGGGTATTGTAATAAAACGGCGCCCCCTTTACTGCGGTTAACCATTTTGGCAGGGCAGCCAAAATTGGCATCGACGCCGTGGGAGCCGAGTTCAATCGCACGAAGGGCATTATCACCCATGCATTGGGGCTCTTGCCCAAGCAACTGCACCCGCACTGGAGTGCCAGAAGGTGTCTTGCCACCATTGAGCAGTTCTGGGCAGAGTTTGAGAAAGACTTTTTCAGGCAGCAGTTGGTCAACCACTCGAACAAATTCAGTGACCAGCAAATCGTAGGGATTGATAGTCGATAGGATGTCACGCATCAGATCGTCTACTACGCCTTCCATTGGAGCCAAAATCACACGCACAGCCGTTAACCCGCATCAGTTCTTAAAGGGCGTGCATTCTACTCTATTGCCCCAGAGTTACAAAGCGCTGGCGTTAAGCACGTTGACGTTAATCAGTTCCGATAGTGTTAAACCCCAATAAGGCCAATAAACGGTTTGCCCTAACAGGATATTTTGATTATTTCTGTGATTTAGTGATATTTTTTGAAATGGAATTGAAGCTGAGCTGGTCTTTTGCAGTAAGCCAGCGACTCAAACAGTGGTTGGCCATTATTCATCAATAAATAGGAAGGGACCGGATATGAATTCAGTTAAAAAAACAGCGGTAGCAGTTGCACTCGGCACTGTAGTTGTGAGCTCAGCTTTTGCCGTCAATGCACAAACCAACCCGTTTGGATTTGAAGCCATGGATGCGGGTTATCAAATTGTGGGTTCTGAAGGTAAATGTGGTGAGGCGAAATGCGGCGCCGAGATGAAGAAAGCGGCAGCTGAGAAAGCCAAAGAAGGCAAATGTGGCGAAGCAAAATGCGGCGCCGATATGAAAAAAGCCGCCGATAAGGCCCATGAAGGTAAATGTGGCGAAGGCAAATGCGGCGCCGATATGAAAAAAGCTGCCGATAAAGCCCATGAAGGTAAATGTGGTGAAGCTAAATGCGGCGCCGATATGAAAAAAACGGCCGATAAAGTAGAAGCTAAAACCGAAGCCGTTAAAAAAGAAATCAAAGAAGTAAAATAAGCGCTCAAGTAGCGCCTATTGATTTTGCGCTTGAGCGATATGGCCAGCCTATGCTGGCCTTTGTTTAGCGGTTTCCCCTTAAGGATGTCTCTAAGTGAAATTCTCTAACCAAAGCTATCTAAGTGAAGGGTGGTGCAGATGCAATATCAAGGATTAGTTGGGCTAGGTTTACGGCGAGAAATGCTCGAGGAGTTTTGCCAGCATGTCCCTAGTGAGATCCATTTTTTCGAAGTCGCCCCTGAAAACTGGATGACCCTCGGCGGTAAATATGGTCGGCAATTTCGCCAACTAACGGAGCAGCATGAGTTTTATTGCCATGGTTTGAGTTTATCTATAGGTAGCCCTGCGCCTTTAGATGTCGACTTTGTGCGCCGTATTAAAGCCTTTATGGATTTACATCAAATTCAAATTTATTCCGAACACTTAAGTTACTGCTCTGGTCAAGGTCATATGTACGATTTGATGCCGATCCCTTTTACCGATGCGGCGGTCAAGCATGTGGCCTCGCGGGTTAAACAAGTGGAGGATATTTTAGAACGGCCGCTGATTCTCGAAAATGTCTCCTTTTATGCCGCGCCGAGTGCACAAATGACAGAGCGGGAATTTGTCACCGCAGTGCTCGAAGAGGCTGACTGTAAGTTGCTGTTAGATGTGAATAATATTTACGTTAATTCGATAAACCACAGCTACGATGCCAGTGCCTTTTTAAGCGCCATGCCAAGTGATCGTATTGCTTATTTGCATATTGCAGGACATTACCAACAGGCCGAAGATCTGCTTATCGACACCCATGGTGCAGACATCAATGACCCTGTATGGGCGCTGCTTAAAGCCTGTTACGCCCAGCATGGCGTATTACCCACCTTACTCGAACGGGACTTTAATTTGCCAAGTACGGCCCAGTTGCTCGGGGAAATAACCCAAATCCATGATCACCAAAGGCAGGCGCTTAAGCCCATGTCACCTCGGAGGATGGCTTAATGGATTTTAAACATGTACAACAATCCTTTATCGACTATATCCGTGATCCCGAAAAGCCATTGCCCGCAGGCGTGCCCCTTGAGCGGATGCAGGTTTACCGTGAACTGTTTTTCAATAATGTGATGGGTTTTGTCTCCAATGGTTTTCCCGTGCTTAAGAGTTTGTACTCAGAGGCTGATTGGCAGGCATTAGTACAGGCCTTTTTTAGTCAGCATGATTGCCAATCGCCAATTTTTATTGATATTGCAGGGGAGTTTTTACATTTCCTGCAGCAGGAATACCAACCCAAGGATAACGATCCGCCGTTTATGCTAGAACTGGCCCACTATGAATGGCTCGAATTGGTGGTGGCCGTTGCCCAGCAAAAGGGCGATGAGCAGGTGATTCAGGCCGAGCAAATCCCCCATGTTCCCCTGTGTTTAGCGGCGACGGCGAGGGTGGCGCAGTATCATTTTCCCGTACAGCATATACGTCAAGATTATCGCCCTGAGCAGGCGCTCGAAACGCCCGTATTCTTTTGTCTCTATCAAGACAATGATGGGGAAGTGTGTTTTCTGCAATTAACGCCCCTAAGTGCCCAAGTCTTGGCCTATATGGTTGAGCGAGGGAAGGTGATGTTTAGTGACATACTCACATGGTTAACAAACACTTATCCGCAGATGGCGCAGGAGATACTGGCGAAGGGATCTTTAGATCTACTCGAGCAATTAGCCATAAAAGGGATAGTGCGTGGTCTTCGTCAATAAGGTGTATAAATCATCAAAATAAATGCAATAACCCTACATAAAAAGGGTTTTTGTTGATTTGACAAACCGCTACAATGTCGCCCGTTTTGTGATCTTTATCACCATTAGATCCCGCGCACTTATACTTGCACATACTTGAGGAGCTGTAATGAGTAGTCAGCCATTTAAAGACCCATTTAACTTTATGTATTTTATTGGTTTTATTTTAGTCTTATTGTTGCCGACACTGCCAGCAAGCCTGACTTGGTTAAAACATCTAGGTTTAATTTAAGCGGGTTTTAAGCTCGAGTTGATATACAATTGCCACTCTTTGAGTGGTTTTTGTTTTTTAGAGAAGGGCATTATCAGCTTATGGTATTGAAGCGCGGATTCTTTTTAGTCGTGGGATTAACGGCTTTAGTCCTTGGACTACTCGGTATTGTGCTCCCCCTATTACCGACAGTGCCATTTATCTTGTTGGCCGCCTTTTGTTTTGCTCGCTCGAGTGAACGTCTACACAACTGGTTGATGGCACATCCATGGTTTGCCGATGCATTAACCCAATGGCAACAGCAGGGAGCAATACGCAAGGGATTGAAGCGAAAAGCCATGATGCTAAGCGCCCTCAGTTTTAGCCTCAGTATTGTGCTGGTACCACTCCTGTGGGTAAAGGGACTATTATTCACTATGGCTTTGTTTTTACTATGGTATCTTAGCCGTATTCCTGAAATTGAATAATAGCCTGTGTTTTGCCCTTTTGTGATGGGTTTTACCTTGTGTGAATAGGGTTTGATCTAAGGCACAAATTGATAACCAATTCATCACTTGAGCACAGTGCCTGTTGCAACTCAAACCAAAGCGGCATAAGCTTTGTGCGACTTTTCAACGCTCGTCCACACTCGATGTGGACGTTTTGTTTTTACCGTCAGTATTGGCGAACAGATTAAGTAACTTATTAAGTAAATATGATGGCTATGAATACAGAAACCTTATCCTTGATAAAGCAAAGCATTAAAACGATTCCGAATTATCCTAAGGAAGGGATCCTATTTCGTGATGTCACCAGTTTGCTTGAGAATGCCGCAGCCTATAAGGCGACTATCGATCTGCTCGTGGAACAATACCGTGGTAAAGGCTTTACCAAAATTGTTGGGACCGAAGCCCGCGGTTTCTTATTTGGCGCGCCATTAGCACTAGAGTTAGGCATTGGTTTTGTGCCAGTACGTAAACCTGGCAAATTGCCCCGTGCGACCATTAGCCAAAGCTATGAGCTTGAATATGGCCACGATAGCCTAGAAATCCACATTGATGCCATTGTTGCCAATGATAAAGTATTAGTCGTTGACGATTTACTGGCAACGGGCGGCACCATTGAAGCGACGGTTAAACTTATCCGTCAACTGGGCGGCGAAGTGAAGGATGCGGCCTTTGTGATCTCTCTACCTGACTTAGGTGGTGAGGCGCGTTTAACTGCATTAGGGCTTGAGTTGGTTAAACTTTGTGAGTTTGAAGGCGAATAATTCTTCAGCCAAAGGCGCCTTGGGATAGTTTAATGGCATGTCACACCCTGACATGTTATCTTTCAAAGTTCCCGGGGCGCATGCTCCCATTTTTGTATCACACACTCTGGGGAGTTCCATGTCATATCAGGTGTTAGCCAGAAAATGGCGCCCTGCCACATTTGAACAAATGGTTGGTCAAAGCCATGTATTGCATGCTTTAACCAATGCGTTAAGTCAGCAGCGTTTACACCATGCCTACCTGTTTACAGGGACTCGGGGCGTGGGTAAAACCAGCTTAGCGCGACTCTTTGCCAAAGGCTTAAATTGCGAACAAGGTGTCACTGCAACGCCCTGCGGCGTCTGTGGTAGTTGTGTTGAAATCGCCCAGAGTCGGTTTGTCGACTTAATCGAAGTCGATGCTGCCTCCCGCACTAAGGTCGATGATACCCGCGAGTTACTCGACAATGTGCAGTATCGCCCGACCCGGGGTCGTTTTAAGGTTTATCTTATCGACGAAGTGCATATGCTGTCGCGCAGCAGCTTTAACGCACTGCTAAAAACCTTAGAAGAACCCCCTGAGCACGTTAAATTTCTGCTAGCAACCACCGATCCACAAAAACTGCCCGTGACTGTGCTATCCCGTTGTTTGCAATTTAATTTAAAAAGTTTGACCCAGCAGGAAATTGGCACTCAGCTTAATCATATCTTGACCCAAGAGCAGTTTCCCTTTGATGCAGAAGCCTTAAAACTGCTGGCAAAAGCCGCCAATGGCAGTATGCGTGATGCCTTAAGCTTAACGGATCAGGCCATTGCCTTTGGTGGCGGTACTGTGATGCTTACTCAAGTGCAGACCATGCTCGGCAGCATCGATGAACAGCATGTCCTGCG
This sequence comes from Shewanella sp. KJ2020, assembly GCF_024197625.1. Lineage (NCBI taxonomy): Bacteria > Pseudomonadati > Pseudomonadota > Gammaproteobacteria > Alteromonadales > Shewanellaceae > Shewanella > Shewanella sp. KJ2020. Next base: position 42,266 of record NZ_JAKUKD010000001.1, read on the forward strand.
CTTGCTGAAAGCCTTAACCGATGCCGATATCGGCGTGTTAATGCAAACCTGTGGTCAAGTGCTGGCCTATGGCGCCGATGCCCAAGAAGTGCTGCGCAGTTTGCTGGAGTTATTACACCAGATCATCTTAACGCAATTTGCCCCGGCTGCGGCTCAGCAATCCTTATACAGTGCGCAAATTCGCGCCTTTGCCGAGCAATTAACGCCGGAGCAAGTACAGCTTTATTATCAGATCCTATTAACCGGACGCAAAGACTTACCCTATGCACCGGATCCTAAATCGGGTCTGGAAATGGCCTTACTGCGCGCCGTTGCCTTTGTGCCAGAAAAAAGTGTTAAACGCTGGCAAGTCGATGCACCGGCCGAGGTGAGTCTGCCTTCGGGACAAACCTCAATATCGACTGCGGCTGTCGCCCCAATGGCAGAAAGAGTGGCTGACAAAGTGGTTGAAAAAGAGGCTGAAAAAAAAACAGCATTAATTGAGCCCGCTGTAGTTAAGTATATAGTCGCTGAGCCCATTGTAGCTGAACCCACAGTCTCAGGCTCCCTTGCCACTCAAACTCAAGTGACTCCCCAAACTGAAGTTATCGTCGATGAAACTCTGTCCGATGCCGCCGAGAATGCAGCACTCGTGGCGGAGCAAACATTGATCATCAGCCAAGCGCAGAGTCAGGGTTTTAGCCCGCAAATCGAACAACCCGATGCCGCCGCAAGTATTAGTGTCGGGGATTTTGGGACGCCTAGTTCTGCTGCACAAGGTGTTACAGAGCTGGATATTGCAGACAATGGCCCGCTCGATTATGCCTACGGTGAATATGCACATTATGCGGAAGAACCCGTATCACTCGATGCCTACCAAGATGTCTATCAAATTGATAATAATTACTTTTTTAATGGCGATGCTGCAGCGTTAGGGCAGGAAAGCACGGCTGTGCAAGGGACGAGTTCGACCACTCAAACATCGCAATCCCTAACATCTAGCTCGGCAAGTCAGCCGCAAAATCAACCGGATTTAGCCGCTACAGCATCCCTAGAAGATGACGATATTTTATCGGCTGTGCTGGCTGCACGGGAATCACTGCTGTCAGATCTCGAGGCCTTGAGTGCTAAGGACGGTGATGAAAAAAAGCCATCACTGGATCCAAAGCTGAAAGTACCCGCCCTCGGTAAGAGTGCTGCAGAGCCCAGTGTCAGTGCTCGACCCGTATTGAACACCCAACCAACGCCATCGGTAATGCCTGCGGCTAAAGTGACTGCGGGCTTTGATGAGGCTGATTTGGATGAAGCCGATTTTGATGAGGCTGATTTTGAGGAGGCTGATTTTGAGGAGCTTAGTATCGATAAGCGTGGGTTTGATGGGACAGGTTATGATGATAAGCCAAGTGCGTCCGCTAAATCCCAATTAGAGAGTAACGATCGTCCGCCTTGGGAAGAGGCGCCCACTGTGACGGCCAGCACTGAACTTATACCAGCCAGCACTGAGCTTGAGCCACAATCGTCCGTTGACGCGAGTGCTTTGCAGTCACCACCAAGGGTGAGCGAAATCAAAACGCCGCCAGCTCAAGCCCTTAGCGTACAAACCAGCGCTGCGGGCAGCAATGAAACGGGGCTCTGCGTGGCTGAGCCCATTAGCGGCGATCCGTTGGATTTACACTGGTATAAATTAATGGCGAGTTTAGACGTGGGCGGCCGCGTGCGCCAACTGGCCGTGAATTCTGTGTGTCAGGCACTAGAAGATCCTTTGCCATTATTATTAAAACCCGATCAGAAGCATTTAGCGGCCGATATCGCCATTGAACAACTTGAACAGGCACTGACCACGACGCTTGGGAACCCCAGGCGGGTAACAGTGGTCATAGGAAGCGATCCAAAGCGGGAAACGCCACTCGAACTGCGTAAGCGTTTCCACCAAGAGTTATTGCAGCAGGCGCAGCAATCCTTAATTAAAGACGATAATGTTCAATGGCTTATTCAGCGTCTCGGGGCAGAGCTTGATACCGATACCTTAGTGTATCCACCAGAACTGTTAAACCAACGCAGCCAGCAGATCCAAGCATTGCCTGAGCCTAAGTGATGCCGCTTGTATGGCTTCAGCCCTCAAGCGAAGGCTATGGTCTGTGATTGGCTTGGATAATGCCTAAAACTGCGTATCGAGATCATAAGTTTATTAACGGGATAACGGCATAGATTGCCAATCCGATTTATTTCAGTAAGATTAGCCAGCTTTAAAGCTTGCGACTCACCCTAATAGAAGAGAAATGACTATGTTTGGAAAAGGCGGTATGGGCAATTTGATGAAACAAGCCCAGATGATGCAAGAAAAAATGGCGAAAATGCAGGAAGAAATTGCCCGCATGGAAATGGTTGGCGAATCGGGTGCCGGCCTAGTTAAAGTCACTATGACGGGCGCGCACACTGTGCGTAAAGTCGAAATCGACCCCAGTCTGATGGAAGACGATAAAGAAATGCTAGAAGATTTGATCGCGGCAGCCTGTAACGATGCCGCCCGTCGTATTGAAGAGAATCAAAAAGCAAAAATGGCTGAAGTCACTGGCGGTATGCAATTACCCCCAGGCATGAAAATGCCGTTTTAACTGAGATAAACAATGAAATTTAGTCCACTGCTTGACGAGCTAATTCAGTCCCTGCGTTGTTTACCTGGGGTTGGGCCTAAGTCGGCACAACGTATGGCGTTTCAGTTGCTTGAACGGGATAGAAAGGCGGGGCTTAAATTAGCCGCTGCCCTGTCCAGTGCTATGAGCGATATCGGCCATTGTCAGTCCTGCCGAACCTATACTGAAGAGACTCTGTGCCCCATTTGTGCGAGTCATAAGCGCGGTTCATCTACCACTATCTGTGTGGTTGAAACTCCGGCGGATGTGTTAGCCATTGAGGCGGGTGGACATTTCAGTGGTCGTTATTTTGTACTGCTGGGCCATTTGTCTCCCCTCGATGGTGTCGGGCCAGACGAGTTAGGGCTTGCCTTGCTCGAACGTCACTTAGCCTCGGGGGATGTTTCTGAGCTGATCCTCGCCACCAACCCCACGGTTGAAGGGGAGGCAACGGCGCATTTTATCGCCGATATGGCCAGACGCCATAGGGTGATGATCAGCCGTATCGCCCACGGCGTTCCCGTTGGCGGTGAGCTTGAATATGTGGATAGCACCACTTTGGCGTTGTCCTTTAATGGCCGTTTGCCGTTGTAACTGACGGTTTCTTAAAAGATCATTGTCTATTAAACCCGTCCAGCGACAGCTTGTGCGGGTTTTTTATTGGCCTTTACCCCTCAAAATGCCTTCTTTTTCACCATTCACGACTCGTTTTATTCCTTGCCCTTGAAAAGCCAATTTGCAGCCCCATTTAAGTAAGCACTGAGCGTTATTTTTAGTAAATTGCGTAACAAATAAGGAAAATTTCATGTCACAACAAGAAACTCATGGTTTTCAAACTGAAGTCAAACAGCTGTTGCATTTGATGATCCATTCTTTGTATTCCAACAAAGAAATTTTCTTGCGTGAACTGGTCTCTAACGCTGCGGATGCGGCCGATAAGCTGCGTTACCTCGCGTTGACCAATGACGCATTATACGAAGGTGACGGTGAGCTGCGGGTGCGTATTAGCGCCGATAAAGACAAAGGCACTGTGACCATCGAAGATAACGGTGTGGGTATGACCCGCGATGGCGTGATTGAGCATTTAGGTACTATTGCAAAATCAGGCACCGCCGAATTCTTTAAAAACCTCTCTGGCGAAGCCTCAAAGGATTCGCAGTTAATCGGCCAGTTCGGTGTGGGCTTCTATTCTGCCTTTATCGTGGCGAAAAAAGTCACAGTCCGTACCCGCGCGGCAGGTCATCAGGCCAATGAAGCCGTGCTGTGGGAATCGGAAGGTGAGGGTAGCTTCACCGTTGAAACCATCACTAAGGCGACTCGTGGTACAGAGATCACCTTACATTTACGTGATGAAGAGAAAGAGTTTGCCGATGATTGGCGCCTGCGCTCTATCATCACTAAATACTCAGATCATATCTCTGTGCCCGTTGAAATGTGGCAGGAAGGCACCCCTGAGCGCGATGGTCCAGATGGCGAAAAAATCCCAGCGACCGAGGGTTACTGGAAGGTCATGAACAAGGCGACCGCCCTGTGGATGCGCAATAAATCTGAGATCAGTGACGAAGAGTATCAAGAATTCTATAAGCATATTTCCCATGACTACACAGATGCACTGCTGTGGAGCCATAACCGCGTAGAAGGTAAACAGGAATATACTAACCTCTTGTATATTCCCTCAAAAGCGCCGTGGGATATGTGGAATCGTGACCGTAAGCATGGCCTGAAATTCTTTGTTCAACGCGTGTTTATTATGGATGACGCCGAGCAGTTTATGCCATCTTACCTGCGCTTTGTGCAGGGCTTGATTGACTCAAACGATTTGCCGCTGAACGTGTCCCGTGAGATTCTGCAGGACAACCACATCACCAAAGCGATGCGCACTGGTATCACTAAGCGCGTGTTGGGTATGTTGGAAAAACTGGCAAAAGACGATGCGGAAAAATACCAAAAATTCTGGGCCGAATTTGGTCAAGTGTTAAAAGAAGGTCCAGCGGAAGACTTTGCTAACCGTGAACGTATTGCTGGCTTACTGCGTTTTGCATCGACCCATACGGGCAGCGCGGCGCCGACTGTGTCACTCGATGACTACATCAGTCGCATGAAGGAAGGCCAAAGCAAGATTTACTATATCGTTGCCGATAGCCACGAAGCGGCGGCTAACAGCCCGCACTTAGAACTGCTGCGTAAGAAAGGCATCGAAGTGTTGCTGATGTCAGAGCGTATCGACGAGTGGTTAATCAATCACTTAACCGAATACAAAGAAAAACAATTGCACTCAGTCACCCGCGGTGAGCTGGAATTAGGTGAGCTGGAAGATGCGGCCGAGAAGGAAGCACAGGAGAAACTCGCCGAGGAATCTGCACCATTAGTTGAGCGCATTAAAGCGGCATTAGGCGCTAGCGTGGCCGATGTGAAGGTGACCTCACGTTTAACCGACACCCCTGCCTGTGTGGTCACGGGTGAAGGCGAAATGTCGACCCAAATGATTAAACTGATGCAGGCAGCGGGTCAGCCTGTACCAGAGGTTAAGCCGACGTTTGAGATCAACCCAGCGCACCCATTAGTGTCGCGCTTAAATGATCTTCAGGATGAAGCCGCCTTTGCCGATTGGTCTAACTTACTGTTACAACAGGCGCAGTTATCGGAAAAGGGCAGCCTTGCCGATCCATCGGCCTTTATTAAGCTGATGAACCAAATGTTACTGGCGAATCTGAAGTAAGAAACGTTTGGGCCCATAGGAATACATGCTATGGGCCTTATTTTTAGCACTTATTTCAACCTTAGATGCTTTTAATATTAAGGGAACATCATGGACAATATCCTCGATCTGACTAGAGACAATATTCAGCAAGTGGTTGATGCTTCGATGCAACAGATCGTGGTGTTAGCCTTTTGGGCACAGCCTCAAGCGCAAAGTGTTGCCATGGTGCAAACACTCGAGCAACTTGCCATGCAGCATGCTGGCCGTTTTGTGCTGGCGAAAGTGAATTGCGAAACCGAGTTGGAAATCGCTAACTATTTCCGCATACAGAGCTTACCTACCACCTTAGTGCTTGATAAAGGCCAACCTATTGATGGTTTTGCCGGAATGCAGGAGGCGGCGCAGGTGAGCGCTATGCTGGAGAAGCATTTACCGCCCCTGTGGCAGTTACAGCTTGAGCAAGCTAAAGCCTTACTGGCCTTAAGCCAAGTTTCCAGTGACGATTTAGCCACGGCTGCTGTGTTACTCAAAGATGCCTATAGCGCCTCAAATCATGCGGCGGAGGTGAGTTTAGTGCTCGCCGATGTGTATCTAATGCAGGGAGAACTTGCCCAGGCACAAGCCTTACTCGAGCAAATTGGCCTTGCGGATCAAGACGGTTATTACCAGAGCTTAAAGGCAAAATTAACCCTAGCTTTAGATGCGGCGGATACGCCAGAAATTCGCGATCTACAGCAAAAATTTGAGCAACATCCACAGGATTTAGTGCTATTACTCGAATTAAGCAAGGCGCTCCACGCGGCTCACCGTGATGATGAGGCGTTAGCACTGTTGTTCACTGTGCTCAGTAAGGATTTGGGTGCTGAAAATGGCGCTGTAAAACAAGTGTTTATGGAGATTTTAACCGCCCTTGGCCAAGGCAATGCCCTAGCTAACCAATATCGCCGTAAGCTCTATACCTTGCTCTATTAATGCGTAAAATTACCTAGGATCCGCAGTTTATTTGCAGTTTCTGAGGCTAAAGTCGAAGCTAAAACCCTTCTCAATGGCGGCCAGATGTGCGAAGATCGCCGCCCTAAGAAGAATATCAATGCGAAAAAGAGGACTCTTGAGATGCGCATTATCCTATTGGGCGCCCCAGGTGCCGGTAAAGGTACCCAGGCCCAGTTCATTATGGAACAGTATGGTATCCCACAAATTTCTACTGGCGACATGTTACGCGCCGCCGTTAAAGCCGGTACTCCGCTGGGTTTAGAAGCGAAGAAAGTGATGGATGCAGGCCAACTGGTTTCTGATGATCTGATCATTGGACTGGTTAAAGAGCGTATCGCACAGGACGACTGTGCTAAAGGGTTTCTGTTAGACGGTTTCCCACGTACTATCCCACAAGCGGATGCGATGGCGGCCAACGGTATTAGCATTGATCACGTGATTGAAATTGATGTGCCTGACGAAGAAATCGTTAAACGCATGAGCGGTCGTCGAGTTCACCCAGGTTCTGGCCGTGTTTACCATGTGATTTTCAATCCACCTAAAGTGGAAGGTAAAGACGACGTGACCGGCGAAGATTTAGCGATTCGTCCCGATGATGAAGAAAGCACAGTGCGTAAACGCCTGGCAATTTACCACGAGCAAACTAAGCCGCTCGTTGAATACTACGGTAAAGTGGCTGCTGCTGGTCAAACAAAATACAACAAATTTGATGGTACACAATCGGTTGCGGCCGTGAGTGAACAGCTTGCCAGTGTATTGAAGTAACCAAAAAAGCGCCATTTACGAGAACAAGTTCTCATATTAGAAAAAAGCCTGCCAATGCAGGCTTTTTTTATGGGTATCTGAATGTTAGCCTGCCAAGGAATGTCACTAACTATGGGTCTTATCTTGAATCCTCCTTCCCCTGCTTTCGGTGTATTATTGGTCAATCTTGGCACCCCCGATGAACCTACCCCTAAGGCCGTTAGGCGTTTTCTAAAGCAGTTTTTAAGCGATCCCCGTGTGGTCGATCTTTCGCCTTGGCTTTGGCAGCCCTTACTCAATGGGGTTATCCTCAATACCCGCCCCGCAAAAGTGGCTAAGTTATACCAAAGCATTTGGACCGATGAAGGCTCACCCTTAATGGTGATAAGTGTACGTCAAGCACAAAAGCTGGCGGTCGATCTGAGTGCAACCTTTAACCAAACTATCCCCGTCGAACTGGGGATGAGCTATGGTAATCCATCAATCGAGGCCGGATTTGAGCGCCTTAAGGCCCAAGGGGCAGAGCGGATTGTAGTCTTACCTCTTTATCCGCAATATTCCTGCTCGACGGTGGCGAGTGTGTTTGATGCCGTTGCCAGTTATGTTAAAACCGTACGTGATATACCGCAGCTGCGCTTTAACAAGCAATATTTTGACCATGAGGCCTATATCGCGGCCTTGGCCCACAGCGTCAAACGTCATTGGAAAACCTATGGTCAAGCCGATAAGTTGCTGCTGTCATTCCACGGTATTCCGCTGCGTTATGTTAATGAGGGCGACCCATACCGGGATCAATGTCTTACGACGGCTAAGCTTTTAGCGCAAAAACTCGAGTTAAATGAATCACAATGGCAGGTTTGCTTTCAATCGCGTTTTGGTCGTGAAGAATGGCTTACTCCCTATGCCGATGAATTGCTGACTAAGTTACCTTCACAGGGCGTTAAGAGTGTCGATGTGATTTGTCCTGCATTTGCGACCGATTGCCTCGAAACCTTAGAGGAAATCTCCATCGGCGGCAAAGAAACCTTTTTACACGCGGGTGGTGAGTCTTATCGATTTATTCCCTGCTTAAATGATGATGAGCTGCATATAGAATTACTGAGGCTACTTGTACAAGAGCAAGTCCAGTCTTGGGATTGAGGCCTGAATGACAGTTAAAAATCTCTACTTGAAACGTTAACACTCCCCTAGTTTCATGCTGATTTTATGGTAGAATCTGCGCCCTTGTGGCTAGGGAGTGGATTTTTTGTCTCGCTAGCCTAGACTCATTATTTTTAGGACGCTGGCGAGTGTATGCTCGTCATAATGCCAATTAGCATGGATGCCAGGAAAAGAGAACCACTATGAAGTTTCCCGGTCAGCGCAAGTCGAAACATTATTTCCCGGTCAAAACCCGAGACCCACTGCTTGAGCAGCTGACTCAACAGCCTCAACCCTTTGCTACTTATATCAGCGGTATAGATCAAACCCTAGTGGATATCGAAGCGAAAGTGGAGGATGAACTGCTCAGTCGTTATGGATTGCCTAAGGGAAATTCGACCCTGATTAATGATGAGCAAGCCCATCAACTCTATACCGAGCTGAAACAGAATGGGTTGATCAGCGATGAATTTGCCGGCGGCACTATCGGCAATACAGTACACAATTATTCTATTTTGGCCGATGACCGCTCTGTGTTATTTGGGGTTATGAGCCAAAATATTGAGGTAGGCAGTTACGCTTACCGTTACCTTTGCAATACCTCCTCCAAAGTTGATCTTAACTTCCTGCAACCCGTCGATGGCCCTATTGGCCGCTGTTTTACCCTGATTTCTGAGTGTGGTGAGCGAACGTTTGCGATTAGCAAAGGCGCGATGGATAAGTTGACACCGGAATTTATCGATAAAGACGTAGTGCAGGGCAGTTCGGCCTTAGTCTTAACCGCCTACTTAATGCGGGCGAGTGGCGGCGATCGTATTACCGATGCGGCTATGTACGCGATTGAGTATGCAAAAGAAGCCGAAGTCCCAGTGGTATTGACCTTAGGCACCCGGTTCTTGATTGAAGAAGATCCACTCTGGTGGCAAAACTTCATTAAAGAACATGTGACTATCCTGGCGATGAATGAGGATGAAGGCGAGGCCCTAACGGGGTTTCGTGACCCTCTATTAGCCAGTGAAAAAGCCCTCGAGTGGTGCGATATGGTGTTAACCACCGCTGGCCCTATTGGTTTGTATACTGCGGGTTATGCCGAAGATTCTGAAAAGCGCGAAACGACTCATACCCTGTTGCCGGGGGCAATTCCTGAATTTAACCGTTATGAATTCTCGCGGCCTAAATTGAAAAGTGACTGCGAAACGCCGATTAAAGTGTATGCCCACATTTCCCCTTATATGGGTGGGCCTGAAAAAATCGGTAACACTAACGGAGCGGGGGATGGCGCGCTATCGGCGCTGTTACATGATCTGGCAGCCAATACGTTCCATAAAGCCAATGTGCCCGGTTCAAGTAAGCATAAGCGTGATGGGCTCTGTTATTCCTCATTCTCGCAAATTTGTAAGTACGCTAACCGCGTGGCTTACGAGGTGTTGGCCCAGCACAGTCCACGCCTATCCCGTGGCTTACCCGAACGGGAAGACAGCTTAGAAGAGTCCTACTGGGAAAGATAAACCAGTATTGACTGAGTTAATAAGGGCAATAGCGGCAAACCGTTATTGCCCTTGTTGTTTTATGGGCGCAATGTTTTTGGTGCTGGCGTGATGACGTTTTCCTCAACAATTAGCCCAATGGGCGATATTTTTCGCTACAGACAAGGTCGAATAAATGTTACCGTTAGTGGGTTCAAATCGGCCCAAATCACAGTGATTGTTTAAGGTGGAATTTTCGGTGAAAGCGCAAATCTTAAAAGAAATGAAGGTGCTCAAGACGATTGAGCCAGAATTTGAAGTGCAGCGCCGTGTGGCGTTTATCAAGGCAAAACTGAAAGAAGCCCGCAGCAAAGCATTAGTGTTAGGGATCAGTGGTGGTGTTGATTCCTCCACCGCAGGGCGTTTATGTCAGCTCGCTGTGGATAGCCTTAATGGTGAGCATCCTGATGGTGGCTATCAATTTATTGCGGTGCGCTTACCCTATCAAATTCAAAAAGATGAGCACGAAGCCCAACAAGCTTGTCAATTTATTCAACCGACCAAATTAGTTACAATCAATGTGCATCAAGGGGTTGATGGCGTGCATCAAGCGACCTTAACCGCCTTTGTCGAAGCGGGACTGCACTCACCGGATGCGGCCAAAATCGATTTTATTAAGGGTAACGTGAAAGCGCGGATGCGGATGATCGCCCAGTATGAGTTAGCCGGTTTGGTCGGCGGCTTAGTGGTGGGCACTGATCACAGCGCCGAAAATATTACCGGTTTTTACACTAAGTGGGGTGACGGTGCCTGCGATTTAGCCCCCTTATTTGGTCTGAATAAACGTCAAGTACGCCAGTTAGCCGCCTATCTTGGCGCTCCTGAGTCCTTAGTCTACAAGGCACCGACTGCAGATTTAGAAGATAACCAGCCTTTATTGGAAGATGAAGTCGCATTGGGGCTCACCTATGCGCAAATCGATGATTTCCTCGAGGGAAAAGAGGTCGATAAAGCGGTTGAAGATAAGTTGATTAATATCTATAGGGCGACGCAGCATAAGCGCCAGCCTATTCCAACGATCTACGATTGAGTGTGACCCCCTAAAAAAGCCCTCGCTGTTTTTACCGCGGGGGCTTTTTGTTGCTTAAAATATCCCTGCTAGCGTGATGGCAACCTATAGTTAACGGACCATAAATACTCATTTTTATTTGTCTATGCTAACTATACTAAGACCCCAATGGGCAGTCTAAGATGCAAAACGTTGAAGGTTTCTTTTATCTAACCATATAATATTAAAAATATTTTATTTCGTGCTAGGGACTGCTATGAAGGCCATCATCATAGGTTCAACCAAACACCTATTTTTAGCCGCATTTTATGCAAGTGTTGGCATATTGGTCGCTTTACTTGCGACAAGCATTTATTTTTTGAATGCGAGGCCCGATCTTTCCCTATGGCATACCACAAAGCTTAAAAATGAATTTCGCTATAACACTAAGATCACGGATTTTAGTGAATATAGTGCGCTAGAAGACAAGCTGTTTGCCGAAGTCGATAAAAAAGTGCGGCAAAAAATCCCCGCGTCAGAGCACTCCCCGGTAAACCGCTATGTGAAAAACAGTCTCTCGGATCCCATCCATTGGACACAGAATTGGAATCGCAGCTTCGAGTGGCCGAAAAAAGAGGCGGCATTTGGTGTGTTACTGCTCCACGGCATGTCCGATTCGCCCTATGCCATGTCCAATGTGGCCGAGCATTTTAAGGGAAAGGCCCATGTGCTTGGTTTGCGTTTCCCTGGACACGGCACGCTTCCCAGTGGGCTGACTGAACTCTATTGGCAGGATTTAGCCGCGGCGGTCAACTTGGCGACGGCCCATATGAAGCGTGAGCTTAATGGTAAACCCTTATTTGTGATTGGTTTTTCAACGGGTGCCGCCGTCGCGCTCAACCATGAACTCGAACTTATCAACCAAAATAAGTCCCCAGATTATGCTGGGATGATTTTTATCTCGCCGGCAATCGGCCTTGCGCCCAGTGCCGCCGTGGCGCGTTGGCAGAACTGGATTGGTCAGTTATTAGGGTTGGATAAATTGCAGTGGAACAGTATTCAAGTGGAGTACGATCCCTTTAAATACATGTCCTTTGCGGTGAATGCGGGGGATGTGGTGTACCAATTAGCATTGCGTAATCAGGGATTGCTGGCGGGGTTAACGCCTGTGCAGCGAGAACAGATCCCGTCGATACTCACCTTTCAATCCGTAGTGGATGCGACGGTTTCAAGCCGCGCAGTGGTCAATACTCTCTATCAAGTATTGCCTGCAAAGGGGCACGAGTTGGTTTTGTTTGATATGAATCGCACCTCGATTAACCGCAATATGATGCTCAATGATCCTTTACCTCAGCTGTTACCAACTAACCTTAGCAGTGTGCATTATCGAGGCACTTTGATTGAAAATATCAACCCTGAGACCACACAGGTACAGGCGCGGGAATTTGCTGTTTTACCACATCAAGATGCACAAACGTCAAAGAATATTATCCCCTTAACCTTGAACTGGCCTGAGGATGTCTATGCCTTATCCCATGTGGCCATCCTCTTTGCCAAGGATGATGGACTCTACGGCCTCAGAAACGATACCGATAAGCGCCGCATTCAAATTGGTGGCGCAGCAGCCCGGGGGGAACGTGGTGTGCTGAGTGTCTCGGCGGCGGAAATGCTCAGGCAAAAGTGGAATCCTTTTTTCCCTTATCTACTTGAGCGTATGGATGAGTACCGACTCGCCCATATGCACTAGTATTTTGTGACTGATTAGCCGCTCAGGTTTCATAACGCCTGAGCTGTTATTGATATTCAGACTTATAGATGGGCTCAGTTGATCTAGCCTAAAACCACTTTTGCTTTTAAACGAGTTTATCTTCAACGGCATTCTCTTAAACAAGCTTTTATTAAACAATCAGACTGCAAACAACCCGATCACGCCCCTGTTCCTTTGAAAGATACAAGTTAGCGTCGGCTTGCTTAAGCCAGTACTCTAAGGCGTCGCTATAGGTGGCATTGGCAATCACAGCGCCAATACTCGCCGTGACATTGAAGCTTCGATTATCCTGCGGATTGATGATCACAGTATCAGCGAGTTGCTGTTTAAACTCATTAAGATGTGCTTCGACGTTCAGGGCATTACACATAGGTAAAATCAGCAAAAACTCTTCGCCGCCGTAGCGCGAGAGCAAATCAATATCTCGCTTGAAGAATGAGGTTAAGAGTTCAGCAACCACTTTTAAACACTCGCCGCCTAAATGGCCATAAGTATCATTAATTTGCTTAAAGTGGTCTAAGTCCAATATGGCAAGCGTCATGGCATCTTGACCCCGTTCACACATCTGTTGGATAAGCGAGAACTGATGTTCGGTATAACGGCGATTATAGATATTCGTCAGCGGATCGCGCTCGGCTAAATCCTTTAATTTCACATTTGCAGCCTCTAAATCTTGGGTGCGCTGCTGCACTTTTTGTTCAAGTTCTTGTTGGTGTTCGAGCAAGGTTTGCTGGTTTGAGGCCAAACTTTCATACAAGCTATATATCTCTTTAGGAGTACTTTTATCGAGTAGATCATGTTCAAATTTCTCGTCACTGGCTTTATCTTGCACAGCAGGACCGAAATGCTGCGCTAAAAGCGACAGAGGTTCGGTCAGTAACTTACTGATGGCTTTAGTGATAAAAAAGGCGCCGACTAAGGAACAAAACAGCAAAATCACCATGTTGACATATTGGCGTTCAGCCAGTTTTAAAAGCGGCACAAAAGGCTCTAAAACATAGAGTTGCCAACCATTATTTAACTTATGCTGGGCATAGATATACTCAGGGGTATTTGAATCTAGGTTATGCAGGTTCATGAGCTTAAGCCGGGCGCGATAAATCTCACTGCCCTTGGTGAATGACAATGGGCTGAGTGGCGCCAATCCTAATCCCTCGGAGGCATAAATCAGATTGTTGTTCTCATCTGTCAGTAGAATAGATTGCTGCTCATGGTGCAGGTTTTGTTTATCTATGTTGGAAAAATAGCGTAAATTTAAACTGCCTTCGACAATCCCTCTGGCTTGATTGGGAGCATTTGGACTAAAAATGGGGGTACTGATGGCAACGATTACGTCATTACCAAAACCTCTACCGATAAATGCGGGTGATACAAAGGTTTTATGGTGATAAAACGCTTGGATAAAGTATTCCCTATCCATCACAGAAGATATTTCTGCTAGGCGATCTAAGTTCACAATATTGGCCATTGGACTGGCAGCGAGCAAATTGCCTTGCTCATTCGCAATCAGCATAGTTTTAAAGCTTTGATTACTATCGTGTACGCTCGACAGTAATGCCTGCCACTCATTGATGCCAGCGTTCGACAGGCTCAAAAACTTGGCCGTGCTAGCGATGACTTGCGTGTTGTAAGCGAGGTAGTTGTCGGTTGCGTGGCTCAAATGAGTTGCCGTATCGTCCAGATTGCGATTAATCATCACTTGTTGTTTATCAATAAAAAAGTGATTAAAAGCTAAGGATGAGACCAATAAGCTCACGGTAATAATTAAGGTAAACAAGTAACTGAGCTGCGAGCTAAAAGTACGGCGATTAAGATTGGTCAGCTTGCCTTTAAAATGCCATAGGCTTGGAATAGCAACCACACAGAGTTCACCAATTGCAGCGTAAATCATGCCATTAACGGCTTGTTTTATCGCGGTAAAAGGAATGTGGCTGGCGGGCATTTTAGCAATGATAGCCATATAAATGGCTAACAGCGGGATCCCCAATAACACCCAATAACTCACACTGGCATAGAGTATTTGAATATCTCGGCGCCTTGCAAAACCAAGCCATAATGCTTCCAGTAAAAACAGTAAATACACGTGTGGGCTCGACCACACGATCATGAGCCCCGTTGCGGTAAATAGGGCGGTGATCAACGCATACCAAGGCCCTAAGAGTATTGCCACTATCACCACGGCGACGTTACCCAGAATCAATTGCACATTAGCGAATAAAGGGATGGGAAAAAGATTCAGGACTAAGCCGAATACACCCAGAATAATGGCCAGTCTGAGATGGGCGGTTTGGAAGGCGGGTAGATGCAAAGAAAAGTCCCTTTAGAAAATCGCTTGTGTTAACTGTCTGTGATTATGGCACAAATAAACCCAACGCCTCTACTCTATCTCAGTGCTGAACATTTCTGTAACTGCAGTCTGCAATTGAAGCTAGCACTTGAAAGCCACAATTGGATCTGATTGTGTGAACGAATTAGAGAGGCGAATAATGTCACCGCTTTATCTAAGTCAACATAGGATGAATTCGCGTAAGCAGCAGGCTGATGATTAGCTGGGTCAATGGATTAGGCTATTCTCGAACTGTTTCTGATGAAAATTGTGTCATTCAGAACATAAACTAAGCAGTCGATCAAAGAGATGTAATGAAGCCCTTGCGCAGTTGCGAGGCAATTGCTAAAGTCTGGCTCACTTAAGGTGAACCCCAACAAATAGCGCCTTAAGTACAGAGTGATTTAGGCTTATCTCGGATAATATTATAAGTCACTTAAATTTCGGTATGTAGCGCAGCCCGGTAGCGCACTGTCATGGGGTGTCAGGGGTCGGAGGTTCGAATCCTCTCATACCGACCAAATTTCTCTTTTAAAGAGTATAAAAAGCCTCACTTTTTAAGTGGGGCTTTTTAGTTTTAGAATTCCACTCGCAAAATTCTCGCAAAACCTCCTCTTAACCCTGAAGGTTCCCCTGAATGGCATCAGTATGGCTGTTATCGTTCGAACTGTGATTTGGCCGTTTATGGGATTGTACTTCACTCCTATAACTAGTTAATCTAGATCTTACTTGATTGCATGGGAGATCATTATGCCATTACCGTTACTTTGGCTTGGCGGTGCTGCCATTGGTGCTGCGTTCTTAGCGGATGAACGGCAAAAGCGTCTGCAGCTTGAACGCGATAGATTACTCGGCCGAGCGCCTAAGCAAGCGCTGGCTAATCGCGCTATGCTGGCGGCGCCGAGCCAATGGCAGAAGGGCTTTAAACAAGTGATCCCTGAGCCTGGCAGTATTGTTTGTTGTTATGTCTTTGGAGTGATAGAGCATACGGGGATTTGGCTCGGTGATGATTGTTTGGTTGAGCTTCATGGCTCAGGCTTGGTTCGAGCCGTATCGATAAAACGCTTTTTAGCGGGACGTACGGGGAGCCAAATCTATCTTGCCTGCAATCATCAACATCAACCTTTGGTCTCTGAAGCTGTGCTGGAACGTGCCCAGCAGGCTATCTATCAATACCGTGAATACGATTTATTCGACAATAATTGCCATCGTTTTGTTTGGTCATGTATTAGTGGGCATGAGATCTCAATTCAGAGCTTTAACGAATTAAATCAGCAGTTGGCGGCGCATTTTAATCAAGGGATTTATTGGGATGAGATGCAGTTACCAGAGTTAAGTGATTAATGTTGTTATGCAAAAAAGCCATCCGAAGATGGCTATGTTGCGAGTGTTGCCCCAGGATTATTGGCAGTACTGCATTATTGGCAGGAGCTCATTAATTACAGAAATAATCCACTGCACGTTTAACTAATTCAATGCCGGTTTTATCGCAAGGTGGCAATTGGGCATCACTTTGGGTAACGGGTGTGACTCGCTCACCCCATTTCAATAACAGTGCAGCAGAAGTTAACCCCGCACCGAATGCACAAGAAAGTATGGTTTGGTGCGGTTTGATAAGGCCCTTTTCCAATGCATCACAAATCGCAATAGGGATCGTCGCCGCCGAGGTATTGCCATAGTTCGCAATATTCACAAAGGCTTTTTCTTTCGGAATTTTCATTCGGCTGACGAGGGTATCGATAATGCGCTCATTCGCTTGATGTGGGATCACTAAATCCACTTCATCCTTATTTACACCACATTTTTCAAGCACTTGAGTGCTTAATTTATTCATGCCGTTAATTGCGCGTTTGAAGATTTCTTGGCCATCAAATTGGATATAAAAATCCAATGACTCGGCTGAGAATCTATCCATTGCAGTGCCAAAACCCGCTTTAAGAATATCACGGCCATCTGGGTCATTATTGAGCTCGTAGCCTAATATGCCACCAGGAATATCAGAGGCTTCAATCACGACAGCACCGGCACCGTCACCAAATAACACCGCAGTTTCACGGCGTGACCAATCGAGATAGAAAGATAAGCGCTCTGCACCCACGACTAAGATTTTCTTGCATTGGCCGCTCTTAATTTGTGAGCTGGCTAAGCCTACACCGTAAAGAAAGCCACTGCAGGCTGCATTAATATCAAAGGCGGCGCAATTGGCGCCGATATTCGCTTGTACCGTTGAGGCAATATTGGGGATCAAGGTATCTGGGCTGGCGCTGGCCAGAATGATCATATCTATTTCGCTGCCATCAATGCCCGCCGCCGCGAGGGCGCGTTTAGCGGCAACGGAGGCCAATTCAGAAGTATTCACATGGCTGATATGACGCTGACTGATCCCTGTGCGCGACTTAATCCATTCATCGGATGTTTCTATAAAGGTCGCAAGATCATCGTTAGTCAGTGTGGCGGGTGGAACGCATTTTCCCCAACCAGTGATAGTGGCGTACTGCATGGTGTTTTCTCTCAAATAAAAAAGGCAGAACCTGAAGTGCTGCCTTGAATCGACAACAAAGCTTATCGGTATAACGAATGGCTTTCCGTGATCTATACCACCTGTTTGGCGACGAGATCTCGAATAGTCATTGCGGCATGCAAAATATGATGTCGCAGTAACGCCGTGGCTTTTTCTGTTTCTCTTAGCTTGCAATAATTTAATAGAGCGCGGTGCTCATGCTCAGCGGCGGGGATCCCCCCAGCTAATAGCAATTGCAAACGTATATATCTATCACAGTTTGTATTGAGGCCATGAACCACCTCAAGCGTATGTGGACGATTAGCTGCTTGGTATAAGCAGGTATGGAATTGAGTATTTAGCTCACTCCAACTAGCTACGGCATCTTCATGTTTAAAGGCCGATTCTAATTGTTCCAGTACCCGTTCAGCCTTAATTAAATCCTCTTCAGCGAGCAAAGGGATCGCTTTAGCGAGCAGATCGGTTTCTATCATCGCACGTAATTCAAAAAGTTCGGTAACTTGTTCGACGGATAACACGGTCGCAGTCGCCCCTTTATGGGGTTCAAACTTGACTAAACCTTCAGCCTCAAGTTGTAACAATGCTTCTCTTACGGGGATCCTGCTGACATTTAAGGCTTCGGCTAAAGCACTTTGTCTGAGTGGTTCTCCTGCGGCTATGTCACCTGAAAGAATTTTCTCTCTGAGCACTTCTACAACGAGCTGAGTGCGGGTTTTATGGACTATAGGCGTAGTTCGACTCATTATTTCCGTCTATTTCGGGTGTTTTATCATTATCCGCACAAGATTACCGTTAAAAACACCACAAATAAAGGGGAATGCTTGATTGAATGCTGTGGCTTACCCGCTAAAAGGCCGATTTGCAGTGGCTTTAGCGCTGTAATCCGTCAAAGATAAACTTCGCGGTGCAATTTATAACAATGAATGAAATAATACCCGCCATAACGCCTTAGATTTAGGCGATGTTTTGAGTGAGTGGAGTAAGTACTGTGATTACAGTCAATCGAGCCGTTTTTTTAGATCGTGATGGTGTTATTAATAAAGACCATGGTTATGTACATCAAGTCGATGACTTTGAATATATCGAAGGCGTGTTTGAAGCGTGCCTCGCATTAAAACAAATGGGCTATAAGTTGGTTGTAGTAACCAATCAATCGGGCATCGCCCGAGGCATGTACAGTGAAGATCAATTTCATAGCCTAACAGAATGGATGGATTGGAACTTTGCCGATAAAGGTGTCGAGCTTGACGGCATCTACTATTGCCCACACCATGCAGAAAAGGGCATAGGTGAATATAAAGTTGATTGTGATTGCCGTAAACCCAAGCCGGGTATGCTTAACGATGCCGCTAAATTCTTAAAGATCGATCTACGGCAGTCTGTGATGGTGGGTGATAAAGCCGAAGACATGCAGGCGGCAAAAGCGGCAGGCGTGACCACACGTATATTAGTGCGTAGCGGTAAGGTTATTGCTGACAGTAGTGATGCGACAATAGTGCTCGATAGTATTGCCGATGTACCAGCTTACTTAAAAAGCCTAGGTTAGAGATCACGCTAAACCAGCAATAGGGTTGGTTTAAGTTGGTTAAATAGACATTTAGTTTAAAAAGTGTGCGCTTGAATCGTTTTTTACCAATATTCGCTAAAAAGGGGTTGCGGTAAAATCTGACATCCCTATAATGCGCATCCACTGACCCAGCGGGGTCAAGGTTAAACGCTGAATAAGCGGCTAGCCATGCTCTTTAACAATATATCAAGCAAATCTGTGTGGACACTCACAGGTGTTGAGTTAATCGAAACTGCTTAGCTTTAGGGTTGGCAGTCAAAAAATTAAATCAACTAATTCTTTCACGAAAGTGAAGAGTGTCCATAGCAATATGTACAAAGAGTTAATCGCAAGATTAATTCGAACAGAATTCGTTGAGCCGTTTCTTCGGAAACACAAAACTTTAATTGAAGAGTTTGATCATGGCTCAGATTGAACGCTGGCGGCAGGCCTAACACATGCAAGTCGAGCGGCAGCACAAGGGAGTTTACTCCTGAGGTGGCGAGCGGCGGACGGGTGAGTA
>NZ_JAKUKD010000010.1:0-221828 GCF_024197625.1 Shewanella sp. KJ2020
TCAACACGCTCTACAACGCCTAATTTAAAGGCTAAGGTGTAATCTCGTTGTGTGCGCTTACGGCTTGAGTTAATTGATGTTGTCATAAAGAAGTCCTCTTTATGTCAACGTATTTCAGGACGGGACACTTCGGTCTAAAAAAGCACGAAAGAAAAAGGGTTTCTTCGCAAACCATTCATGTACAGCTAAGGCACTCAAAAGCAAGACTACAATTAAACTACCGAGTCCTATTCGTTTTAATACTGTTTTCAAACTTAAGTCTCCATGTCTTATGATCTGACAACTCATCTGTGGGCTACAGCCTGTGTAATCATTAATGTGTAATCACTTATGTGTAATCACTAACTAGAGCAGCAAACGCTCTACTCGGCAGCGATAATATCATCAGCACATTTAAGCAACAATTTAATAACGTAACCAATCATTGCAATATGTCTGTAGGATGTCCCGCCATTTGCGGCTGCCATTTAAGCGAAATTTTTTTGACCACAAAAACTTATTTATCCAAGCATATTAAATGTTGAAATATCCCTATCTAGTTGAATACGTGCAGTTAAAAAATATTTTATTTTCAATATCTTTAAAAAGTCCCCCCTTGGGGAAGCCAGCGATTAAAAATAAAACTATACAAAAGGTCAGAGTGTGTTAATCTGCACTCCGGCCTGTGATTCAGACCTATTTATAAGCAATATTATGTTTTTGAAAACCTTCGCTGCACCCTGTATTTTGTTTGCTGTCATGAAGCTTTCCACTCATAACTTATCATCAATGTAAATAATTCTATTTCTGGCTAAGTTCCCGCATAATTGCGAATTATTTTGTTTGAAAATTTTGGAGACATTCATGTCTAAAACTACTGGTGTAGTTAAATGGTTTAACGAAGAAAAAGGTTTCGGTTTTATTTCTCCTGACAATGGTGGCGCTGACGCATTCGTTCATTTCCGCGCAATCGTTTCAGAAGGCTTTAAAACCCTTGGTGAAGGTCAAAAGGTTTCTTTTGATATCGAACAAGGCCAAAAAGGTCCTCAAGCTGCGAACGTTGTTGTTCTGTAATTAATCCTTATCTCGCAAGGGATAGATTAATCGAATAGCAAATTGCAGACAAAAATGCCGACATCATGTCGGCATTTTTATTGCTATATTTTATCCCTCAGCAGCCGCCGGCCATTATCCATGCACTAATCATTAGCCATGCAAAAGTTTGGCTTCGACTTTTTCAAGCCTTCGGGGTTTACCGACCACCAGCAAAATATCCCCTGCACTAAAAATCCAATCCTGTCCGGGATGCTCCACCTCCGCCCCGCCACGGCGTATTGCCCTTAGTTCAACCCGCAGCAAAGCCCAATCAATATCCGCCACCATTTTACCCACGGCATCTGCGCCGCGGGGCAGCGATACCGCATGCAGCGACTCTAAGGTGAAGTCAGTTTCAGCTCCCGAAAAAAAGCCATGTAAAAATTGATAATGATTACGTCGCTCAGATTCCAAGCGCTTTAATATCCGCGCTAGTGGCACCCCGCACTGATGCAACACTTGGGACACTAACATTAAACTCCCCTCTAAGGATTCGGGGATCACTTGGTTAGCGCCCGCCTTTTGCAGTTGTTCTAAATCGCGATCATCACGGGTTCTGACTAATATTTTCGCATCGGGTGCAAGCAGCTTGCACAGGGGTAATGCCTCTTCTAAGCTACGGGATTCGCAAAAGGTAATCACGATCATCTTTGCCCTCTTGATCCCCACCTGCTTTAGGATTGCTCTTTTACACACATCCCCAAAGTAAATAGGCTCCCCCCCTCGGCGGGCTTCGGAAACCCTTGTAGGGTCAAGATCTAACACAAGATAGGGTACGGCTTCCGTTTTTAAAAATCGGGCTATGGTCTGCCCCACCCTTCCATAGCCAAAAATAACAACTAAATCATGATCATCTGTCACGATAGGAACAACCTCATCCCTATGCTGTGATTGGCGTATCCCCAACATCCATTTTGCAATATCGACACTATGGCGTACCAACCAAGGAGCAATGCTCATCGACAGCACTGCGACCATGACGAGCATGGTACTGATTTCAGTGTCTAAAAGCCGATAATTAACGGCAAGGGCTAATACGACAAAACTAAATTCACCGACCTGGGCCAAACTCATCGCCGTGCTCAGCGCAATGCGAAATGGCTCGCCGATAAGCCGTAGTAGTCCATGAATAATCAATGCCTTACCTAGCACAACTGCCAATAGGATCAGCAATATTTGCCACCAAAAACGCATCACTAACTCAAAGTTCAGCATCATGCCGATAGAAATAAAAAACAGCCCCATGAGCAGATCGCGAAACGGCCTGATATCCGCCTCGAGTTGTCGCCGATATTGACTCTCGCCTAAGAGCATCCCCGCCATAAATGCGCCAAGGGCCATAGATAACCCCAACCACTGGGTAAATGCCCCCGTCACTAAAGCCACCACCAATGTCGATAGGACAAAGAGTTCATTGGAGCGAGAACGCGCAACTTCATCGAAGAGTCGTGGTAATGCCCACTTGCCAAACGCCATCAATAAAAAGAATGCCAAAATCCCTTTAAGCAGGGCAAAAGCTATGCCCGCTAGCATTAAGGGCTCATCATTATTCGCGAGCAAGGGCAGCAAAATAAGCAGAGGAACGACGGCTAAATCTTGAAATAACAACACACTGACAGAAAGCTCTCCGTGGCGACGCCTAAGCCAGCCCTGCTCGTTAAGCAATTTAAGCACTATCGCAGTAGATGACAGGGCAATCGCCGCGCCTATGACTAAGGCTTCAATCCAATGGAGTCCACAGAGTAAGGCCACCAGCATAGTCAGTAAGGTAGTGACCACAACTTGGGCGCTGCCAAGGCCAAATACCGTTCTGCGCATCGCCCAAAGTCGAGGGACTGAAAACTCAAGTCCCAAAGTGAACATAAGCAGCACCACTCCGAGCTCGGCCACTGACTGCATTTGCTGTTGAGTAAACCAGTGGAAACCACTTGGGCCGCTGACCACGCCCGTCAATAAATAGGCCAAAATGGCAGGCAGCCCCATGCGTCTAAGCAGCGCAATAGCAACAATAGCAATCATTAACATGAGTAAAATTTGGATCAAGAAACCGTGTTCCATGGACTCGATAACCCCTGTCAAATTGCTGGCGCGTCAAAAATACCTCAACGAGCTTTAAGCTTAACCGAATGACAAACAAAGACAAATTATATTAACAATGATTGCGGCATGGAAATTGCTGTGCGTAAGTCAAATGACGTACCGCAATTCTTTTTGCTGGAGTAATAATGATGGATTTTGGCCTAGCGACAAGCTTATATCCTGACGAATACCACTATCCCACAGAGGCATATAGCCCCAGCGCAGCGCAACTGGATCTCGTGCAAGTGATCCAGCAGTTGCATACTAGCTTAGATCCGAGGACAGTCTTTGCCTGTTATGGCAAAGTGCTGGGACAATACCTGCCGATCCAAGGGATACGCCTGACCAAGGATGAATATAAGTTGAGTTGGGGAAAACGCTATGGCATTAGCCTTAAACGCCAATTACTGAATGGGGGGATGCAGCTCAATCTCCACTATCAGTTACTCACGCCACTCACGCCTTCGCAAAAGCTCCTGTTGCAAGAAATAGAGCCACTGCTACTTCAGCCTTTGCTCAATGCAATGCAATACCAAGAAATGTCGATGCAAGCCATGTTTGACTCACTGACCGGCCTAGGTAATCGGCATTACTATACCCAAAGCCTTAAAAATGCCATCGCCAGAGCCCATCGAAAACAAGGCTCGGTATCGCTTATCGTGTTGGATTTAGATAATTTCAAACAGCTTAACGATAGGCATGGCCATAAGTGCGGCGACTATATTCTTAAGGAATTTGGCGACATTATTCGCAGCACAATACGCAACACAGATCAGGCGTTTCGCATCGGTGGCGATGAGTTTGTGATCATAGTGCAGGGGAATATTCACGCGGCGGGATTACTGTGCGAGCGCATAGTCACAGCTACAAACCAACACGATAGTTTCGACCAATTTGGCGTCAGCTGCAGTTTAGGCGCGGCGGAATCGGGGGAGGCATTAGAGGCCGAACAGGTCTATGAACTGGCCGATAAAGCCTTGTATCGAGCGAAAGCATCCGGTCGAAATGGTTACCAACTTAACCTAGAACAATTATCTTAATGGCGGGCAGGGATGCTCATTTGCCGTTAGCCATTAGCTATTGAATGTAAACATCGGATTAAAAAATATCACCACTCGCATCAAGCAAACACTATACCCACCCCATCGCCTGCAACACAAAATGCTTTTTCAATCCATAATCCCGGCGCCATCACTAACTGTTCACCGTAAAAAAGAAAGCCTATCTGCCCGCGCAGCCAAGGTGGAACTGCGGATTCCTGAAGTAATTTTTTAAGCTCGCGCCCCTTACTGCGATAGTGGGGATGGCAACGAAATTGCCCCGGTAATGGATATCGAACGCTCACGACTTCATCGGGCAAAGGCAAACGCAGTCGTGGCCCTGAGAAGCTGAGTCTTAATTGCATCGTTTCCCCCTGTGGCAAGGCGATACAAAGCGAGTCAGACTCCGCCTTTATCAAGGGTTTGAGACTGTCACTTGGGATCACAATGTGAGTATTGATGGGCTTTTTAGGGGGAGTAAAGCGCGACACATAAAGCTGATTGGCAAAACGGCGCAGCTCACAATCCCCAATTCGGATCTGTACCTTTGCATCTTCTTTAGCACTCAGTAGCTGATGGATAATTTGGTTGAGTTGTACCAAAGAAGGTAGCGCAAATCCCTGTGATTCAATAAAGCCACGTAATAATAGGGATTGCCAGCGGGGTGTCTGCGCCGCAAACCCTTCAAGATTAAACACAGTTTGTTGACTAAAAGTGGCCTTAGTGAGCCACTGGGGTAAATGCTCACTGACAACCTCATCAACTATGGCTTGCTGCTCGGCGCACAGAAACGCACTGCGGCTCGCGGTAGTGGCAATACTCGGCCAACGGGCCTTCAAACGGGGAATAATCTCAAGGCGTAAAAAGTTGCGGTCGAACTTATCGTCTTGATTACTTTCATCTTCGATATGAGTTAAGCCATGATGGTGAGCAAATTCTTCAATCTGGGTACGGCTCACATCCAATAATGGCCGAATTTGAGTCCCCTTCTCTAGGGGCTGAATTTGCCCCATGGCCGCGAGTCCCTTAGGGCCTTGGCCCCGCTTAAGCGCCAGCAAGAGGGTTTCGAGTTGATCGTCCTCATGGTGCGCCGTCAGCAAATAATCATCGGCCCCGAGGTGTTGTTCAATGGCAAGGTAACGAACTCGCCGCGCCTCGGCCTCAACACTCACCCTAGCGCCGAGTTCCAGCGTCACAGATTCAATAGTGACAGGCAGACCATAGAAGCTCCCTCTGGTAACACAATGCTGCGCCCAAGCATCAGCATTTGGGCTAAGACCATGGTGGACATAAATAAGTTGGTAGCGGAACTCGCTATGCTGTTTAGCATATTCAGCAAGACCAAAGGCAAGGACCTCAGAATCGACTCCGCCACTGTAAGCCAGCACTAACTTACAACCCACTTTGATCTTAAGCGAATCTAAAAAGCCACGGATATGGGCACAGAGATCGGGGACTGACATCGATTATCCTTTGATAATACGTTATAAATCTGGGCCTTAAACCAAAGGCCCATTAATAACTTTAAAACACAATCCGCACTTTGTTAGGGCCGAGTAAGGTTTCAAGGGCAAAGACCAATTCATCGCTAGGATTAACCCGCCAACTGTCGGCTAATCTAAACTGTCCCCTAGCCTGAGTTTGACTGTAATTAATGAGCACTGGCACAGCACCGTTTCGCCATGGGCCCATTGCCTGCTCAATACTGTCTAAC
Organism: Shewanella sp. KJ2020; assembly: GCF_024197625.1. NCBI lineage: Bacteria > Pseudomonadati > Pseudomonadota > Gammaproteobacteria > Alteromonadales > Shewanellaceae > Shewanella > Shewanella sp. KJ2020. Next base: position 5,908 of record NZ_JAKUKD010000010.1, read on the forward strand.
ATAGCTGGGGTTAACTGCGCTGCATCGAGGTCAACCTCGAGTGCCTTGGCAAAATGGCTACGCGCCTCACCAATATCGATAATATTGCGCGCCGTCATACGGTTACCGCCAGCAAAATCATCGAAGCTCACCTCACCTTCGCAGATCAGGATCCGGTCTTTTTCGAGTAGATGATTAAACTTCTCGAAGGCCTCGGTAAATAGCATCACTTCTAACCGCGCACTCTTATCGTCTAACGTCAGTAAGCCCATTTTAGAGCCGCGCTTAGTCAGCATCACGCGGGTCGCCACCACTAGGCCCGCCGCTTTAACGGTTTTACCCCGTTCAGTGGGATGCACATCCTTCAAACGGCCGGAGGTGTAATGCTTAAGCTCTTTTAAATATTGATTGATCGGATGACCGGTCAAATACAAACCTAAGGTTTCACGCTCGCCTTCGAGCCAAATTTTATCTGGCCATGGGGTGCATTCAACAAATTGTTGCTTGCTGTCTTCTGGCTCACTGTTGAGCAAGCCGAACATATCGTGCTGCCCGATAGCCTGTGCCTTGGCGTGTTGATCGGCCGCGCGCATCGCCTCGGGTAAGGTGGCCATCATAGCGGCGCGGTGTGGCCCGAGCGTATCTAAGGCGCCGGCGCAGATCAGTTTTTCAATCACGCGCTTATTGAGCTTTTTCAAATCGATACGGGCACAAAAATCGAATAGGTCTACAAAGGGACCATCCTTACGCGCCTCTAAAATCGATTCTACCGGGCCTTCTCCCACCCCTTTAATGGCACCGATACCATAAACAATGCGTAACTCATCATCGACAGTAAATTTAAACAGGCCCTTATTCACATCGGGTGGGATCAGGGTGAGCCCCATACGATCGCACTCATCGACTAGGGTAACGATTTTGTCTGTGTTATCCATATCCGCAGACATTACCGCCGCCATAAACTGGGAAGGATAATGGGTTTTTAACCACAGCGTCTGGTAGGAGACCAAGGCATAGGCGGCGGAGTGGGATTTGTTAAAACCGTAACCGGCGAACTTTTCCACTAAGTCGAAGATTTTCATCGACAGATCGCCGTCGACGCCGTTTTTAATCGCCCCCTCTTTAAAGATACTGCGCTGCTTAGCCATCTCCTCGGGTTTTTTCTTACCCATGGCTCGGCGCAGCATGTCGGCGCCGCCTAAGGTATAACCCGACAACACCTGCGCTATCTGCATTACCTGCTCTTGATACAAGATAATGCCATAGGTTGGCGATAACAGTTCTTTTAAGGACTCATGCTGATACTGGGAATCGGGGTATGACACTTCCTCACGGCCGTGCTTACGTTCGATAAAGTTGTCCACCATGCCCGACTGCAAAGGGCCGGGACGGAACAGGGCCACTAGCGCGATCATATCTTCGAAACAGTCGGGTTGCAGGCGCTTGATCAAATCCTTCATACCCCGGGATTCAAGCTGGAATACCGCTGTAGTTTCATAGCGTTGCAATAATCTAAACGAGGCCGGATCGTCAAGCGGAATGGCTTCAATGCGTACTGGCGGTCGGCCATTTTTGACCTCCACCTTGTTGATCATCTCCAGCGCCCAATCGACGATAGTGAGGGTACGTAACCCCAAGAAGTCGAATTTAACTAAACCCGCAGTTTCAACGTCGTTCTTATCGAACTGAGTGACGGGGTTTTTACCCTCAGCATCGCAGTACAAGGGCGAAAAATCGGTGATTTTAGTCGGCGCGATCACCACGCCCCCCGCGTGTTTACCCGCGTTACGGGTCACACCCTCAAGCTTACGACACATGTCGATAAGATCTTTTACATCTTCATCGGCGTCGTAGGATTCCTGCAGCGCAGGCTCGACCTCGAAGGCTTTAGCGAGCGTCATCCCGGGCTCTGGCGGAATGAGTTTGGAAATGCGGTCAACAAAACCATAGGGATGACCTAGCACACGGCCAACGTCGCGGATCACCGCTTTTGCCGCCATAGTACCGAAGGTGATAATTTGCGACACCGCATCACGGCCGTATAGCTCGGCCACATGGTCAATTACCTCATCGCGTCTATCCATGCAGAAGTCGACGTCAAAGTCGGGCATAGAAACCCGCTCTGGGTTGAGGAATCGCTCGAATAGCAGGTCGAATTCCAATGGGTCTAAGTCGGTAATTTTGAGCGCATAGGCCACAAGTGATCCCGCACCCGAACCACGACCGGGTCCGACAGGGATGCCGTTATCTTTACCCCACTGGATAAACTCCATTACGATCAAGAAGTAACCTGGGAACCCCATCTGGTTGATCACTTGCAATTCGATATCTAGGCGCTCATCGTATTCGCCACGTTTCTCGGCGCGTACCTGGGGATCTGGGAATAAAAACTCGAGGCGTTCCTCGAGTCCCTTCTTCGAGCAATCCACGAGGAAGTCTTCGATGGACATATCGCCTGTGGGGAAGTTAGGCAGGAAATACTCGTACAAACGTATGGTCACATTACAGCGCTTAGCGATTTCCACCGTATTGGACAGCGCGGCAGGGATGTCGGCGAATAACTCGCACATTTCATCTTCACTGCGTAAATATTGCTGCTCACTGTACTTTTTAGGGCGGCGGGGATCGGCAAGGGTAAAACCATCGTGGATCGCGACGCGAATTTCATGGGCATCGAAGTCTTCAGGTTTGAGAAACACCACCTGATTGGTCGCGACCACAGGAAGGCCCTTCTCCTGCGCTAGAGCCACCGCCATATGCAGGTAACGTTCCTCATCGGCACGACCCGTACGAATAAGCTCGAGGAAATAACGATCGCTAAAATGAGTTTGATAAAACTCGCATAGGGATTCGACCTGAGTGCCATTGCCCTTAAGCAGCGCCTTACCGAGATCGCCCTCTTTGGCGCCCGATAACAATAAAATCCCTTCGTTATAGGTGACAAGCCACTCTTGGTCTATCACCACTCGCCCCGCCACTTGGCCACGTAAATAGGCTTGGCTGATAATTTGGGTCAGATTTTGATAACCCACATTGTTCATGGCGATGATGGTTAAGGCACATAATTCACCTTCAAACCCAGGTACTTGCATCCAAAAATCGGCACCAATAATAGGTTTAATCCCCGCGCCATGGCAACCACTGTAAAATTTAACTAAACCACAGAAGTTGTTTTGATCGGTTAATGCCACCGCAGCCATGCCTAATGCCTCAACTTGGGCAAGAATAGGCTTAACTTTGGCTACGCCATCGGACATAGAAAAGTCACTGTGGACACGAAGATGCACAAAACGAGGATCGGACATAATTAGGATTATCTTTGGATAGCAGGTTAACAATAACTAAAAAGCAGACTAGCAAAGTCACGCACCTAGGGCTAGTGACTTTGTTGGATAACTGGGACTATGGCGTAAAAATACGCGTTAGCCCTCCAGTAATGCCTTGACGGGTTTAAAACTTTTCCGATATTGATCGAACACACCATGCTGGGCAATGGCTTCAAAATGCGCCTTAGTGGGGTAGCCCTTATGCTTGGCAAAACCGTATTGGGGATAAGCGGCATCGAGCGCGTCCATCTCCCTATCGCGAGTCACTTTGGCGATAATCGACGCCGCACTGATACTGGCAATTAAACCATCCCCTTTAATGATGCTATGGCTGGCAATAGACAGGCCATTGTGGCTAAACGCGGGGCTACGATTACCATCTACTAACACCAGTTTAGGCGCGATGTTAAGCCCAGCTACGGCGCGCTGCATGGCGAGCATAGTGGCGTGTAGAATATTAAGCTCATCGATTTCTGCCGGAGTTGCGTGGCCGATGTGGTAACACAGGGCTTTTTCACAAATCTCATCGAACAGCGCTTCGCGGCGCTTCTCACTGAGCTTTTTCGAATCATTGAGCCCACTGATGGGCTTATTGGGATCTAGCACCACAGCCGCAGTCACAACATCACCGACCAAGGGGCCACGACCCACCTCGTCGACACCGGCAATGAGGTCCTGCGCAAAGGCCTTGATATCGGAGTCGGTTAACAGTTTAAAGACAGCCATTAATTGGTCTCCTTCGAGTCGACGAGCGCAAGCACGGCTTCGGCAGCCTTTTGGCTGGCATCACAACGAAGCATTCTATGGAGCCGCTCAAACTCCGCTTTAAGCGGCGCAAAATCACGGTTGAGCTCAACCGTCACCGCGGCGGCAATCTTCTCTGGGGTGCAATCGTCTTGAATAAGTTCAGGCACCAACTCCTTACCCGCTAAGAGATTTGGCAACGAAAAACGCTCTACCTGCATCATGCCCTTGGCGATACGGTAGGTTAATGGACTCACGCGGTACGCCACGACCATTGGCCGCTTGACCAACATGGCCTCTAAGGTCGCGGTGCCAGATGCGAGCAAAATGCCATCGGCGGCAGCCATCACTTCCCGCGACTGACCTTCGACCATGTGAATTTCAAGATCCGGCGCAAAATCCTTTAAGGCTTGCTCAAATTGTTCACGGCGTTTTTGATTCACCAACGGGGTCACAAAACGAATATCGGGGAAGTTTTCCTTAATCAGCAACGCCGCTTTGACAAAGGGCTCGGCTAATTGTTTTAACTCACCGCCACGGGAGCCCGGCAAAATAGCCAAATATTCGGCATCGGCATCGAGTTCAAGTAACTGGCGCGCCGCCGCTTTATCACTTTCTAACGGAATATCATCCGCTAAGGTATGGCCCACAAAGGTACAAGGCACTTGATGCTTGTCATAAAATGCTTTCTCAAAGGGCAATAAAGACAGCACCATATGGGTGGCCTTAGCGATTTTAAAAATACGCTTGGGGCGCCACGCCCACACGGATGGGCTCACATAATGAACGGTTTTAATACCGCGCGCTTTAAGTTTAAGCTCGAGGCCGATATTAAAATCCGGTGCATCTATACCGATAAAGCAATCGGGCTTCAGTGCAGTGATCTCTTTAATCAAGGATGACCGCACTTTTAATAAGCGAGGTAGACGGGATAAGACCTCAACAATACCCATCACGGCGAGTTCTTCCATCGCAAACAGGGATTCGAAGCCTAAGGCTTCCATACGAGGTCCACCGATACCGACAAAGCGCGCATCGGGATGGGTCTTTTGCAGCGCAGCCATTAAACCTGCACCTAAAATATCGCCCGAGAGTTCTCCGGCAACCATGGCAAACACTAATGGAGTTTTATTGCTCATAAACCAATCACATCTTATGAATTAATGACAGTGGATGAGGTAAAAAACATCATTCCAAGCCCATAAAACAAAAGGGCATAAAATGCCCTTTTGTTTTTTATGCATTCATCGAGTTAGCGAATAATGCCACGGCTCGATGATTTAACAAATTCAAGCAGCAATTTCACTTGTTCATCGTTCTGCGCATCTTCAGCTAAGGCTTCAATCGCTTCTTCTACCGTTAAGCTGCTGCGGTATAAGGTTTTATAGGCACGGCGAACCGCCAATTGGCTTTCCTTAGAAAAACCGCGGCGCTTCATCCCTTCGCTATTTAAACCGCGCGGAATAGACGGTTGACCCGATGCCATCACAAAAGGCGGCACATCTTGCAGCACTAACGAACAACCCGCAGTAAAGGCATGGGCACCGATATGCACAAACTGATGGACGCCTGTCATGCCACCTAAAATGGCCCAATCACCCACATGCACATGGCCAGCGATTGACGCATTGTTCGCTAGAATCACATTATTGCCGACCACACAGTCATGGGCGATATGCACATAGTTCATAAACAGGTTATTCGAGCCGATGCGGGTCTCACTGTTATCTTGAACCGTACCGCGGTGAATAGTCACATGCTCGCGGATAACGTTGTTATCGCCAATAATAAGGCGTGTCGGTTCGCCAGCGTATTTTTTGTCTTGGCATTCTTCACCCACGGAGGCGAATTGGAAAATACGGTTGCCTTTACCAATAACCGTTGGGCCCTTCACCACTACGTGGGAGCTTAACCAACAATCGTCATCAATTTCGACACCCGCACCCACATAACTCCATGGGCCGATAGTGACGTTTTTACCAATTTTTGCATCGGGATGCACAAACGCTAATGTATCTATCACTGATTAATCTCTCTGCGGGCACACATGATTTCAGCGGAACAAACCACTTCACCATCCACTTTGGCCTCACCGTAGAAGACGCCAATCCCGCGGCGCTCTTTAATCATTTTGACATCAAAATGGATTTGATCACCAGGTACAACCACACGTCTAAAACGCGCATTGTCGATACCGGCGAAATAATACAGCACGCCCGGAGGCGGCACGTCGTCGCTCATGGTCTTAAAAGCAAGTAGACCAGTCGCCTGTGCCATCGCTTCTAAAATCAGCACGCCAGGCATCACAGGCTGGATCGGGAAATGCCCCTGAAAGAAGGGCTCATTAATCGTCACGTTTTTAATCGCATGCAGACTCTCACCTGGGGTGAAATCTAAAACGCGATCGATTAATAGGAATGGATATCGATGGGGAAGATACTTAAGGATCTCCGTAATATCCATAGTGTTCATTTGATTAGACACGAACCTAGTTCCTCAAATTGCCTTGGGGCAATTAATCTGGTGTTTTTAAATTTTTTTCAAGCGTCTTAACGCGCTGAAACAGCTCGTCTAATTGACGGAAACGCACTGTATTTTTACGCCAAAGTGTATTGTCCATTGCCACAGTGGCAGAAGAGTATAAACCGGGCTCACGCACTGTACTGGTAATATTGGTACTACCGGAAATATGCACACCATCGGTAATGGACAAATGGCCCGCAATAGCACTATTGCCACCAATAATACAATATTTACCGATAGTGACACTGCCCGCGATGGTGGTACTGCCCGCAATGGCGGTATTCTCACCGATAATATCATTATGGGCAATTTGCACTTGGTTATCGATAATCACGCCACTGTGGATCTCGGTATGGCCTAATGCTCCGCGATCTACCGTTGAATTCGCGCCAATCTCAACCCGATCGCCAATACGCACACCGCCCGTTTGCGGGATTTTAATCCACTGGCCACGCTCATTAGCATAACCAAAGCCATCGGAACCCAATACGGCGCCCGAATGGATAATACAATCTTGACCGAGTTGCACATCATGGTACACAGTCACATTCGCCCACAGACGAGTGTTTGAGCCTATGATCGCATCTTGTCCAATCACAGTGCCTGCACCAATCTGCACATTTTCACCGAGGATAACATTCGCCCCAATAACGGCGTTGGCACCGATAGACACGCCTTCCCCTAGCTGGGCAGAAGAGTCAATTTGTGCCGAAGGATGAATACCCGAGGCCGCCTTAGGCGTGGTATCTAAAAACTGGGCAACACGGGCAAAGCCCACGTACGGATCTTTTACGATTAATGCAGTACCTTGATAGTCCTGCGCATCTTTAGCCGACAATAACACCGCACTCGCTTGAGTTGCCTCAAGCTGAGCACGGTATTTGCTGTTGGCTAAAAAAGAGATTTGACCCGCTTTGGCATGTTCTAGGGTCGCTACGCTGGTTATCACTAACGTATCATCACCTTGGATCACACCGTCCAATAACAGGCTTAACTCTTTTAAAGTCACACTTTTCATCTATTACTTGCCTTTGCTTAAGGCTTCAACCACTTTGCCACTGATGTCAGCATTTGGCTTAACATAAATGACTGCACCACGTTGTAAGACTAAATCGTATTTTTCTTTTTCAGCGATAGTGTTAATGGCTTTTTGCACTTTAACTAACAGTTTATTTTGCTCTTCACCTTGACGACGACGTAGGTCTTCATCCAGTGCTTTGCCCTTTAACTGATATTCAGATTTTAGCGACTCCATTTTACGAACCAGCTCGGTTTTTTGCGTGTCATTCATTAACGCGCCATCACGTTGCTGCTTCTCCATAAGAGAACGCATTTCTTCTTGCATTTTCTGAACATCTGCCATGCGATCACCAAACTCCGCTTTCAGAGATTGGGAGATCTGTTCACGTTGTGGTAACTGTTCAAACACAGCACCCATATCCACTACGGCAATATTCTCAGCTTGTGCTGCTAACGGCGCACCTAATAAAACTAACGTCATCAGGGCACGATTTACCATCTTGTTCAAAATAGACTCCTTGTTACCTTTGTTATATTCAGCAAAACCTGCCGAGTGTATGCCTTTTAAAAAGTTTTGCCAATATTGAACGAGAAGATCTCTGTTTCATCGCCTTCGTATTCTTTTAATGGCCACGCCAAACTAAATACCATAGGTCCCATTGGCGATAGCCACTGCAGACTTAAGCCCCAGGAAGCCCTGATACGGGATGGATCGCTATAATCCTGTAACTTATCAAATTCATCCGCTGGCAGGGTTTGGTAGGCGTTGTAATCAAACTCAGTGTCCCAGACGTTACCCGCATCAACAAAGAAGCTAGTCCGAACCGAATTAGTATAGGCTTCATCTAAGAATGGAGTCGGAACAATCAACTCCATACTGGCCGTTGCAATGGCGTTACCACCAATAGAACGTCCTGAACTGACCTGAATACTATTTGGATCCCCAGGTAAGCTACAACCATCACCCGATGGATCCGGCGCGCAGGGTTCACTGCCACGATAGAGGTAGAATGAACGCGGCCCCACAGAGTTAGACTTAAAGCCACGTAAGGAGCTACTACCACCAGAATAATAGTTTTCCCAGAAAGGTAGGATCTGATCGTTATCGTTAAATTGACCATAACCGTTACCATAACCTAGGCGACCGCGGGCCAGAAGCACAAAGCTATGGCTGCGATTGATTGGCTGATAGAAGTTAGTGTCAAAGTCAGTCTTAAAGTACTGTAAATCCGAGCCAGGTACCGTCATCTTACCGCTTAAACGTTGTGATGAACCGTCTGTTGGGAAGGTGCCTCGGTTCAAGGTACTACGGTACCAACCTAGGTTTAACTCGAAGTTATCGAAGCTCAAGTCTGCATTTGGATCATCGTCACGATAGATGTTGTAGAAACGCAGCGCCTGTTCATAGGCAGAGATTTCAGAAATCGTGTTATGGCGATAACCAATACCACCGTTGAGACGATTGTATTCGTTGATAGGGAAACCTGAGTTAAGCGCCACACCGTAAGAACTGTTTTTATAGCGTTCTAAGTTCGCTTCGTTCGCATCAAACTCGTTCCAATAAACGCTACCACCTAAACTCACCCCATCTTTGGTCCAGTAGGGATCGGTATAGGATAAGTTCACGTTTTTAGAGTATTTGTTGGTGCTTAAGTTGATACCAGCCTGATTTCCCGACCCGAGGAAGTTATTTTGCTGCACACCAAACTGCAGACTTAAGCCTGATTCAGTACCATAACCCACGCCAGCGTTGAATGAGCCCGATGGCTGCTCTTTCACTTTAACGGCCACATCGACTAAATCGTCTGTGCCCGGCACCTGGATAGTCTCAGTATCGACGGTTTCGAAGAAACCAAGGCGGTTAAGGCGAGCTTTCGATTGCTCAATTTGCGCCGAGTTTAACCAAGCCCCTTCCATTTGACGCAGCTCACGGCGCATCACTTCATCTTTAGTAACAGTGTTACCGCTGAAGTTAACCGAACGCACATAAACCCGTTTACCCGGTTTAACGTTGATATTTAAGGTCACTTCCTTAGTCTTATCATCGATTTCAGGGTAGGTTTTAACTTCAGGGTAAGCATAACCGAAACGGCCTAAATACTTGCTGTACATTTCTTCGGTGAAGGTCACATCACCGCCGTTGTACATATCACCCGCTTTGATCGGCAGAATGGATTGCATCAACTCTTCACGGCCCATCAAGTCGCCCGTCAGGTTGATCTCTTTCACTTTATATTTCTCACCTTCATTGACGTTGATGGTGATATATAAACCTTTACGGTCAGGGGTCATCGCCACTTGAGTCGAGGTGACTGCAAAGCGGATATACCCTTTATTGTGATAATAGGTTTTGATGGTCTCGAGATCGGCCTGTAGCTTTTGCTTCTGATAGCGGCGTTCGCCAAACAGATCCCACCAAGCCACATAATCTTTAAGTTCTAGCATGCCGATAAGCTCGGCATCGGTGAACTCTTTATTACCAACCACGTTAATTTGGCGGATTTCAGCCGCTAAACCTTCGGTAAATTTGAATTTTAATTCGACGCGGTTACGGGGCAAGTTAATCACCTGCGCTTCGACTTTGGCACCGTATTTACCCACACCGTAATAAAAGTCCTGCAGACCCTTTTCAATACCGGTAAGCATAGTACGGTCTAAGGATTCACCGACTTTAACGCCAGAGCCGTCCAGACTTTCCTGTAACTGCTCATCTTTAATGTCTTTGTTGCCTTCAAAGGTCACGGCACTGATGGTTGGGCGCTCAGTGACTTTCACCACCAATACACCACCGTCACGACTCACTGAGACATTCTCAAAGTTAGTCGATGCATACAGGCTTTTAATGGCTTGTTGAATTCTTAACTGGTCAACAGTGTCACCTACTTTTACTGGTAAGCTTAACAAGGCAGCACCCAGTGCCACTCGCTGCAAACCTTCAACTTGGATGTCGGTCACTTCAAACGGTTGGAAAGTATCCGCCAACACAGTCCCTGAAAACGACGCACCGACGAATAACATCGAGGCAAAAAGTTTATTCAATCTCATAGAGCACTTCTAATTATTAGTCTGTCCTTGCTCAGAGTCGGGCAAAATCATTGAAAAGCGCAATGCTCATCAACATCAGCAATAGTGCTGCCCCAAATCTGAATCCTATTTCCTGCACCTTTTCAGATACAGGTTTACCAGTTATTACTTCAACAAAGTAATACAGCAGGTGTCCCCCATCGAGCACGGGTAAAGGCAACAAATTGATGATGCCTAAATTCACACTGATGAGCGCGAGGAACCCGAGAAAGTAGACCAAGCCATAGTTTGCACTACTGCCCGCACCCTGTGCGATTGAAATGGGTCCACTCAGGTTTTTCACCGACACGTCGCCGGTAAATAATTTGCCAATCATCTTAAAGCTCACAACAACAAGTTGCCATGTTTTATCGGCTGCGATGCCTAAAGAATCGATTGGTCCATATTCTAGTTGTAAACGCATATTATCGGGCCACTGAGCCTGAGCTGGGCTCACGCCTAATACCCCGATTTCCTGCCCTTCGCTATTTTTAGCGCTCGACGGGGTCACAGAGACAGTAAACTGCTCTCCACCACGACGCACAGTAAGCTCCACAGGCACATTGGCAGAATGTTGAATAATGTCAACAAAAGCCTGCCAATCGGTATAATTTTCGCCATTTATGGCAACTAAAATATCACCGACCTTAAGTTCACTTTTTTCGGCGGCGCTACCTTCGCTAATTAATGCAATCGTGGGCTCAATTGCGGGTCGATAAATACCTAAGCCCAAGGTGGTGATGGGCGACTCTTTTTCAGGGTCGAAACGCCATTGCCGGGTGTCTAAGGTATAAGTCCGCGAACTCGAATCTAAGCCCTGCAGACCATTTAACGGAGCAAGGGAGATAGTTAAATTATCATCACCAATATGCCCAACCAAGGCTAAATTCACTTCCTCCCAGTTACGCACAGCTTGGCCCGATATTGCCGTCACTTGCATAGGCTCATTGACTTGGATTTGCGCCGCTGCGGTTCCTGGGGTCGTCGAGGTGATAACAGGTTTAAGGGATGGCACGCCAATCAAGTACATAAAATACAGGGCGATGATGGCAAAAATAAAATTGGCGATAGGGCCAGCGGCCACAATGGCAATGCGCTGCCATACGGTTTTACGATTGAAAGCCTGATGTTTTAATTCATCGGGCACATCTTCTACCCGTTCGTCGAGCATTTTGACATAGCCGCCGAGCGGGATCATCGCGACCACGTATTCGGTGCCATCTTTGCCCACTTTGCGCCAAATCGCCTTACCAAAACCAATGGAGAAACGCTCGACCTTGACGCCACAGCGGCGCGCAACGTAGAAATGGCCGTACTCATGGGCTGTAATTAACAGTCCTAATGCAACGATAAAAGAACCTAAGTTCCATAAAAAATCTAACATTCCACTCCTTATGTCATCCGTTAACCGGCATTAATCAACTGTGCTTAAGCGATCTTGGCCAAGATTTCCCGCGCATAAACCCGCGTTTGCGTATCTAACGCAATAATATCCTCGATACTCGTCATCGCCCCTTTGGGGATAGCCGCTAAACAAGCTTCGTTGACTTGGGCTATTTGCGTAAAACCAATTCGCCCCTGCAAAAATGCCTCGACCGCCATTTCATTGGCTGCATTTAATACGGTTGTCGCCTCTTGACCTTGGGCACAGGCCTCCATTGCCAAAGCCAAACAGGGGAAACGTTCAAAATCAGGTTCATAAAAGCTTAACTGTCCGACTTTGAAAAAATCTAAAGGTTCAACGCCCGAATGAATTCTTTGTGGATAGGCCATGCAATGGGCTATCGGGGTGCGCATATCCGGGTTGCCCATTTGGGCAATCACACTGCCATCTTTGTACTGCACCATAGAGTGGATCACGCTTTGCGGATGGATAACCACCTTAAGTTGCTCTGCCTGAGTATTAAACAACCAGCGGGCCTCGATAAACTCTAAGCCCTTGTTCATCATGGTCGCCGAATCAACCGAGATCTTCGGCCCCATGGACCAATTCGGATGTTTACAGGCCTGTGCAGGCGTCATGGCGGCAAGACTACTTAAGTCCGAGGTTAAAAAAGGACCACCTGAGCCAGTTAGCAGAATATGGGAAATCCCCGACGCCGCTAAGTCGCAGCGACCTAAATTGGCCTGCACTTCCTGGGGTAAGCATTGGAAAATCGCATTATGCTCGCTATCGACAGGCAATAATGTGGCGCCAGAAGTTTTAGTCGCCTCGATAAACAGCTCGCCCGACATGACTAAGGCTTCTTTATTAGCCAGCAATACCCGCTTACCCGCCCTCACAGCGGCGAGTGTTGGCACTAGGCCTGCGGCGCCGACAATTGCCGCCATCACAGTATCCACCTTGGATGAAGTGACTAAATCGAGCAGTTCATCTTCACCACTGGTGACTTGGATATTGAGCGCGGGAGGCAATAACGCTTTTAATGTCAAAGCAGCAGTCTTATCAACCATATGGGCGATTTGGGGTTGATGCGCCACACAGAGGTCGAGCATCTTATCGACACTCGCATTCGCCACTAGCCCATAAACGCGGTAGGCGGCAGGATTGGCTGAAATCACACTAAGGGTACTGGCACCAATAGAGCCTGTCGCACCCAAAATCACCATATTTTGCATAGCGTTACATCCAGAATGCAATGTAGATTAGGGTAAACACCGGCAAAGCCGCTGTCAGACTGTCGATGCGATCGAGTACACCGCCATGCCCAGGGAGAATCGTTCCCGAATCTTTGATACAAGCGGCGCGTTTAAACATACTCTCGGACAAGTCGCCAAGGGCCGAAATCAGCGCCACAAAAATCGTTACCGCGACCACTAATCCCAGTTCTTGCTCGGGGGAGACATACATGATCCCCGCCACAACCACCATGGTCGTCGCTAATCCACCCACTAAACCCTCAAGGGTTTTAGCCGGGCTAACAGCGGGCATTAATTTCGTTTTACCGATCGCCTTGCCAACGAAGTAAGCGCCTGAATCCGCCGCCCACACAATTAGCATCACCAGTAGCACTAAAGATGCCCCATAGTAAGGCGAAATCTGCGAGCTGATAGACTTAAGGGCGATCAGCGCTACAAAACAAGGCACTAAGGTTAATTGTCCAAACATGGACTTTAGCATAGGATTTTTTTGCCAGAGTTTGGCACTTTTAGGGTAAGTCACCACCAGCAAAAGCGAAATGGCCCACCAAAATGCACCAATCAAGATCACGGCTAAATAGATAGGATGCAACTGCCCCCGAAGCCACACAGCATCAATGGGGACAATTAAATTTATGGCGATTAATAAAATACCTAGGGTGCCAGTAAAGCTCCATTGGGTGACATCGCACTGACTATCGATAATCCGACCCCACTCCTTAGCGGCAATAAGAAAGACGGCGACTAAAGCCCAAGCAAAGTATTCGACTGGGAGTAAAAAGATCGCCCCCAAAACTAATGGAATTAACCAAATTGCTGTTATTATTCGTTGTTTTAGCAAAAAAAATCCCTCATGACGTTTTACAATGCGCGCATCTCATCAATCTGACTTCCCGTCAAACCGAAACGGCGCTGGCGACTGGCAAAAATGGCAATCGCTTCATGAAAAGCCTGTTCATCAAAATCAGGCCAAAGGGTGTCAATAAACACCAACTCTGCATAGGCCGCCTGCCACAGCACAAAATTGCTGATACGACAGTCCCCACCCGTGCGGATCATTAAATCAACTTCACTCTGATTTTGCATGCACAAATGTTCACTTAAGGCTTCTTCGGTGAACTGACTGCTGGTCATTTCGCCAGTTTCGACCTTTTGTGCTAACTTTTGCGCCGCTTGCAGTATGTCCCAACGACCACCGTAATTGGCGGCGACATTTAGGACAAGCCCCGTATTCTCAGCGGTTTTTTCTTGGGCTGCACTAATTTGCTTTTGTAAACGAGCGGAAAAACGACTGATATCACCAATAATGTTGAGCTTAACCTGATTTTTATGCAGCAGCTTTATTTCACGCTGCAGCACAGTAAAAAACAATTCCATCAGCAAGCTGACTTCTTTATCGGGTCTACGCCAATTCTCGCTGGAAAACGCAAATAACGTCAGCGATTGGATCCCTAATTGACTCGCTGTGCTCACCGCACGTCTCACCGCTTTAACACCGGCCTTATGTCCCATGACTCGTGGTTTGCCCTGGGTCTGAGCCCAGCGGCCATTACCGTCCATAATGATGGCAACATGCTTAGGTAATGACTGTTTTACGAGTTCGGGTAATTGTCCAGGCAAGGTCGTTTGAGCATAGTGTTCACACTCGTCCGGCCTAAATTGCGGATCAAATTCCACTGTGGATGACATCTATTACAACCCTTTAAAATAGACAAACGCCGTGTAGTATACCCCTACACGGCGCATCAACTCTAGCTTATCGAGCCTGAGATTAGACTTCCATCAACTCAATTTCTTTGGCCGCTAAAATATCATCGATCTTTTTAATATGAGCATCGGTGAACTTTTGTACTTCTTCTTCGAAGCGGCGAACATCATCTTCAGTGCATTCTTTGGCTTTTTCGAGTTTCTTCACATCAGAAATCGCATCGCGACGTACGTTACGAATCGCCACACGACCACCTTCGGCCTCAGCACGAACCACTTTGATAAAGTCTTTACGACGTTCTTCAGTCAGCGCAGGTAATGGAATACGTAAAGTTGCACCAGCAGACATAGGGTTTAAACCTAAGTCTGAACTCATGATGGCCTTTTCGACCGCTTGAATCGCACTACGATCGAACACAGTCACAGACAGAGTGCGTGAATCTTCAACGCCCACGTTGGCCACTTGGTTCAGCGGCGTCATAGTGCCGTAGTAAGACACTTGGATTGAGTCCAGCAAACTTGGGTGTGCACGGCCGGTACGCACCTTAGCCATTTGGTTTTTAGTCGCTTCTACACACTTGCCCATGCGCTCTTGAGCATCTTTCTTAATATCTGTAATCACGTTAAATGTCCTTCTTGGTCATTAAATAACTTTTTTCGCTCGGATCAATGTGCCTTCTTCTTCACCCATAATCACACGACGTAATGCGCCGGGTTTGTTCATATTGAACACTAGGATAGGCATGTCATGGTCACGCGCCATAGTAAAGGCTGCTAAGTCCATTACTTTTAATTCTTTTTCAAGTATTTCACCGTAAGTTAACTCGTCGTACTTAACGGCGTCAGGGTTTTTCATTGGGTCGTCGGAGTAAACACCGTCAACTTTGGTGCCTTTTAACACGACTTCGGCTTCGATTTCAATGCCACGTAAGCACGCCGCAGAATCAGTCGTACAGAAGGGGTTACCCGTACCCGCGGCAAAAATCACCACACGGCCCGACTTTAATAAGCTTATCGCTTCAGCCCAATTGTAGTCATCGCACACCCCTTTTAATGGGATTGCTGACATTAGACGAGCATTAACATAGGCACGGTGCAAGGCGTCACGCATAGCTAAGCCGTTCATCACCGTTGCCAGCATACCCATGTGATCGCCCACCACACGGTTCATGCCCGCTTTTGCTAAGCCTTCACCGCGAAACAGATTACCACCACCAATGACCACACCCACCTGAATGCCTAACTCTACCAGCTCTTTCACTTCCTGAGCCATGCGATCTAATACTTTGGGATCGATACCGAAGCCTTCGTCGCCCATCAGTGCTTCGCCACTTAATTTTAGAAGAATGCGTCTAAATGTAGGTTTTGGATTGGTGCTCATAATTTTTATCCTGGTCATAACAAGACCGCAGCCATTGCTGCGGTCTTGGGGGTATTTAGCGTTGGCGATTAAGCCTTTTTAGAAGCAGCGATTTGAGCAGCAACTTCAGCTGCGAAATCTTCTTCTTTCTTCTCAATACCTTCACCCACTTCTAAACGAATGAAGTTAGTGACTTTAGCGCCTTTCTCTTTCAAGAATTCGCCAACAGTTTTCTTTGGTTCCATGATGTAAGCTTGGCCAGTCAGAGAGATCTCACCGGTGAACTTCTTCATACGACCCACAACCATTTTCTCTGCGATGTCAGCAGGCTTGCCTTCATTCATAGAGATTTCGATTTGCAGAGCTTGTTCACGAGCCACTACGTCAGCTGGAACGTCTTCTGGATTAACGTATTCTGGCTTAGAAGCGGCAACGTGCATTGCGATGTGCTTCAGAGTTTCGTCATCAGCGTCACCGGTAACGACTACACCGATACGCTCACCGTGACGGTAAGAAGCTAATTTAGCACCGTCGATGTACTCAACGCGACGAACGTTGATGTTTTCACCGATTTTAGCAACTAAAGCAACACGCGCTTCTTCGAACTGTGCTTTTAAGTCTTCTAAAGCAACTTTAGACGCTGCAGCAACGTCTAATACTGAGTTAGCAAAACCTAAGAAGTTAGCATCTTTAGCAACGAAGTCAGTTTGGCAGTTTACTTCCAACAGAACAGCGAAACCTTCGCCGTTTTTGATCAGGATAGTACCGTCAGCAGCGATGTTACCTGCTTTCTTAGCAGCCTTAGCAGCACCAGACTTACGCATGTTGTCAATTGCTAACTCCATGTCGCCGTTGGTTTCTTCTAACGCTTTTTTACAATCCATCATGCCTGCGCCAGTACGCTCACGCAGTTCTTTAACTTGGGCAGCAGAAATTGCCATTGTTAAATCCTCTCTAAAAATTCGACTAATTTGCAGATATAAAACAGGGGCCGTATGGCCCCTGTTAACCAATCAAAAATCTTGGTTAATAAGGGTGATGATAATCATCCCGCCTTATTATTATTCGGCTTCTACGAAACCGTCTTGCTCAGCTTGAACAGCCAGATCTTGACCACGGCCAGCTTTAGCAGCAGCAGCTACAGAAGTAGTGTACAGGCGAATAGCACGCATCGCGTCGTCGTTACCAGGAACGATGTAGTTAACACCATCTGGCGCAGAGTTAGTATCAACAACTGCAACAACAGGGATACCCAGGTTGTTAGCTTCTTTAATTGCGATATGCTCGTGGTCAGCACCGATGACGAATAATACGTCTGGCAGGCCGCCCATGTTCTTAATACCGCCTAAAGATTTTTCCAGCTTTTCAAGCTCACGAGTACGCATCAGCGCTTCTTTCTTGGTCAGCTTGTCGAAAGTACCATCTACTGATTGGCTTTCCAGTTCTTTCAGACGTTTGATTGACTGACGAACGGTTTTCCAGTTAGTCAGCATACCGCCTAACCAGCGGTGATCAACGTAGTACTGGTCACAAGACAGAGCAGCTTCTTTGATCGCTTCGCCAGCAGCACGTTTAGTACCAACGAATAATACTTTACCTTTCTTTGAAGCAACGTTGCTGATGAAAGCCAGTGCTTCATTGAACATTGGCACAGTATGCTCAAGGTTGATGATGTGAACACCGTTGCGAGCACCGAAAATGAATGGCTTCATTTTTGGGTTCCAGTAACGGGTTTGGTGACCAAAGTGGACACCGGCCTGAAGCATATCGCGCATTGAAACTGTAGTCATTTCTATTACCTTAAAATTTAGGGGGTTAGACCTCCACGTATCCCATGTCTTCGACCCCGCAGAGAATAACTGAGGGCACCCCGAAGAATGTGTCGACACGTGTGTGATTTAGTATTTAGACAAATTGCCATGTATAATGGCCGCCATCTTTAGTTTTGCCATCGCCCAAGAGCAGATAAAGCTGAGCTTGGGTAATTCATCAAGACTTAAACATAACGGCGCGCTTTATACCACAAATAGCCCTAAAGCACAAATTTTTGCATAGGGATGGCGTGGCCAATAGACATCGAAGACACAAGAGAAAACGCAATGAGTATCGTCATTAAGACAGCAGAAGAAATCGAAAAAATGCGTGCAGCGGGTAAGCTTGCCGCACAAGTGTTAGAAATGATCGCCCCCTATGTGAAGGCCGGCGTCACCACTAATGAGCTCAACGATATCTGCGCCAAATACACCGAAGAGCAAGGTGCGATTTCCGCACCGCTTAATTACCATGGTTTTCCTAAGTCAATCTGTACTTCGGTGAATAACGTTATTTGCCATGGCATCCCCAATGATAGTCCGCCATTGAAGAATGGCGATATTCTCAACATCGATATCACTGTCATTAAAGACGGTTACCACGGCGACACCTCAATGATGTTTTTAATCGGCGAAGTGAGTCCGAAAGATAAGCGTCTATGCCGTATTGCCCAAGAGAGCCTGTATTTGGCGATCCGTAAGGTGCGCCCAGGCTTAAAACTGGGTGAAATTGGTAACACTATCGAAAAATTCATCAAGGCCAGCAAAACAGGGCTTGAGAAATATTCCATCGTGCAAGATTATTGTGGCCATGGTATTGGTGCCGGTTTCCATGAAGAACCTCAAGTCATGCACTACCGTAACGGTGATAACACGATTTTGCGCCCAGGTATGTGCTTTACCATTGAGCCGATGATCAATGCCGGTCGCCACACCACAGTGCTCGATCGCAATGACAATTGGACGGTAACCACCTCCGATGGTAAAAACTCCGCCCAGTGGGAACACACTTTATTAGTGACGCAAACTGGTGTTGAAGTGCTCACCTTACGTGATGAGGAAGATTTTCCACGCTTTATCAATCACTAAATAATCCAAACAAGGGACTCGATGAATACAGCTCAGCTCGCAAAACTTGCACTAATAGAACAAAATCAAACGCTTTTAGCTAAATTTAAAGCAAAAGCCCCGATTGAAGAGCTCGTCACGCAGCGCTGCCAATTTGTCGATTCCCTTGTCAAGCAAGCTTGGGAACAGCACGGACTAAGGGAATACGATATTGCCCTGATTGCCGTAGGCGGCTATGGCCGTGGGGAGTTACATCCCCACTCCGACGTTGATTTATTGTTTCTGTTTGAGGGCGACTTATCCCCCGCAGCCGAAGCCGCACTCAGTCAATTTATTGCCTTTCTATGGGATGCCAGTCTCGAAATCGGCCACAGCGTACGAACATTAGACGACACCCTAAGACTGGGCCGCGAAGATATCACTATCGCGACAAATCTTTTGGAAGCGCGGTTAATCACAGGCCCAGAATCCCTATTCGACCATTTATATGACGCCATTCGCCAGAGTGATTTTTGGACTTCCAGCGATTTTTTTATCGCCAAACGGGATGAACAGAATGCACGCCATGCCAAGGCCAGCGCCTTCGATTTAGAGCCCAATTTAAAAAGCTGTCCGGGCGGCCTTAGGGATATTCAGACTATCGCCTGGGTCGCCATGCGCCACTTTGGCGCGTCAAGGCTTGAAGAATTGGTTCAATACGACTTTTTGGAGCCCACCGAGTTAGAAGAGCTGCTCGAATGTCAGCACTTTTTATGGAAGCTACGCTTTGCCCTGCACATGTCCATGGGCAGAGATGAAAACCGTCTACTCTTCGATGTTCAGCGCCAAGTCGCTGAATTGATGGGATATGAAGACGCCACCCAGCTTGCTGTCGAGCAAATGATGAAGCGCTACTATCGCACGGTTCGCCGGGTGATGGAGCTCAACGAAATGCTGCTGCAACTGTTTAAGCGAGCGACGCTTGGCCATACCAAGGCCCTTGAAATCCAAGCGATTGATAATGACTACCAACGCCGCGGCGCCTTTATCGAAGCCCTACGAGAAGACTTGTTCGACAGTGGCGAAGAAATCGTACGTCTGTTTGTGCACGTGGCAAAAAACTCCAATATCAAAGGCATTTACGCACCCACACTGCGATCACTGCGCCGCGCGAGACGTGCCCAGCCCCAAGCCTTACAAGAAAACCCGCTCTGTCGCCAAGCCTTTATGGAAATTCTGCGTCATCCCCGCGGCATTGTAGCCCTGTCCTTAATGCATAAACACGGCGTACTGTCGGCCTATTTACCCGCCTGGCGCCATATTGAGGGGCAAATGCAATTTGACCTGTTCCACGCCTACACAGTCGATGAACATACCCACAGATTGCTGCTGAATATCGAGCGATTCTCCCAGCCCGAACAAAAAGAAGAATTTCCCTTAGGCTCGATTCTCATCAACCAACTGCCGAAAAAGGGCTTACTGGTACTCGGTGCAATCTTTCACGATATTGCCAAGGGCCGCGGCGGCGATCACAGCAAACTGGGCTCAAGCGATGCCCTCGCCTTCTGTAAGCTGCACGGGTTAAACGATCACGATGGCCGTTTAGTCGCTTGGCTGGTTGAGAATCACCTAGTGATGTCTGTCACCGCCCAGCGCCGGGATATTTCCGACCCCGATGTGGTGGCCGACTTTGCCAATAAAGTTCGCGATGCGGTGCATTTAAGTTATCTGTATTGCTTAACCGTCGCCGATATCTGCGCCACCAACGAAAAAACCTGGAACAACTGGAAAGGTTCACTGCTACGCGACTTATACTTTTCGACCCAAAGGGTACTCGCCCGCGGTAAGGAAAAACCCGTCGATATTCGTGCCAGAGTGCGCGAATACCAAGCCAAGGCCAAGAAAGAGCTGCTACGGCGCGGACTAAAAGAAAAAGATTTAGATACCCTGTGGCAGCGTTTCAAGGCGGATTACTTTTTACGCCATCAGCCCAATCAAGTCGCATGGCACGCCGAAGCGATTTTAAAGCATAAACAACAGGATGAGCCCTTAGTGCTCGTCTCTAAGCACACTACCCGCGGCGGCACAGAGCTATTTGTCTACTGCCAAGATAGGCCAAAATTGTTCGCAACCGTGATGGCGGTGCTCGACAATAAAAATATCAACGTCCATGATGCCAACATCATGACCTCAAAAGACAATTATGCCCTCGATACCTTTGTGATTTTAGAGCAGGATGGTGAGCCCGTAAGCCAGTTGTCACGCATCCAAAGTATCCGCAAGGCACTTGAAAAAGCCCTGTCGAGCGATAGCCCCAAACTGCCGCGCTTTAGAAAACTGTCGCGTAAGATGAAACCTTTTAATGTGCCAACACAAGTCAGTTTCCTCGAAAGCAGTCGCCATGGTACAAGTATGATGGAGCTTATCGCCTTAGATACGCCGGGCCTATTGGCTAAAGTGGGTGATATTTTTTACCGTTGTAACACAACACTGCTCGCGGCCAAGATCACTACCATTGGCGAGCGAGCAGAAGACTTTTTTATACTGCAGACCAATGATGGTCTGCAACTTAATGAAACCCAAGAAAATACCCTTAGGGAAGCGTTAATCAGCGCCCTTAGCGCAAGCCATACCTAATCAGTTTAATTAACTAAACCAGTGGGAGAAGTAAATGGAGGCTTTACGCCAACGTATTGAGGCCGCTTTCGAAGCGCGCGCCGACATCACACCAAGCACAGTCGACGCCAGCGTGCGCAGCGATGTGCAACATGTCATCAATATGCTCGACAAAGGTGAAGTGCGGGTCGCCGAAAAGATCGACGGCCAGTGGCATGTGCACCAATGGCTGAAAAAGGCGGTATTACTGTCCTTCCGTATTTTCGATAACGCGGTTATCGATGGCGCAGAAACTAAGTATTTCGACAAAGTGCCGTTAAAATTTGCCGAATATGATGAGGCACGTTTTAAAGCCGAGGCTATTCGTGTGGTGCCTTCTGCCACAGTGCGTAAAGGCTCATTCATCGGCAAGAATACCGTGTTAATGCCATCCTACGTCAACTTAGGTGCCTATGTTGATGAAGGCACTATGGTGGACACTTGGGCAACCGTGGGCTCATGTGCACAAATCGGTAAAAACGTGCATTTATCTGGCGGTGTCGGCATTGGTGGCGTACTTGAGCCATTGCAAGCGGGCCCAACCATCATCGAAGATAACTGCTTTATCGGTGCGCGCTCTGAAATTGTTGAAGGTGTAGTGGTTGAAGAAGGCTCAGTGATTTCTATGGGCGTGTATATCGGCCAAAGCACTCGGATTTATGATCGCGAAACCGGCGAAGTGCATTATGGTCGCGTCCCAGCAGGCTCGGTTGTCGTCTCTGGCAACCTGCCCTCAGCCTGTGGCAAGTACAGCCTTTATGCTGCGATTATCGTTAAGAAAGTGGATGCTAAAACCCGTGGTAAAGTGGGTATCAACGAGCTACTGCGTATTGTTGATTAACCTTCAATCCTTAATGTTTCGTGTTAGCTAATGTTACTAAGATGCCAAGCCCCTGCTTGGCATTTTTTATATCCTAACGGCTCTTTTATCCAAAAAAACACATGCAGTTACACAGGGACACACATAGTTCCAGATCCAACATTTAGATACACTTGACCGCCCAAATACCCCTGCAAACTCCTCCAAAAGCAACTTAACTGAAAAAGGAATATCCCTCAGCAAGGAGCTTAATATGAAATCTACATTGGCAAAATTAGGTGGTATAGCCGCATTCTGTGCACTGGGTATGAGCACTCATGCGTTTGCAGCAATGGATCCACAGCTTGAAAATACCCTCATCGCGGTATGTAAAGCCGGTGCCAGCAATAGCTTGGTATCCTTCAATGGTACGATGAAAGAATATCGGATTAATGAAGCACGAATATTTCCACGTTTAGTCTGCAATGGTGAAAATTTTCATCAGTTCGCCTTGAGTCAAGGTGCCGAAAAAACCGCGCAACGCATAGGACGTTATGTGCAAGGTCAAGTGACTATTAAAGATATTACCGCAAACACTATGGATGAGGTCTATGCCGTTAATTTTTAATCCATTTAAGTTTCACTGTAAAGGCGTCATTCAGGCGCCTTTTTTTTGACTGACCGATTTATTAATAAACTAGTTAATTAATTGATTTATAATGTGTAATCTGTGCACAGGCGAACAATAAGGTCAAATTAAACGCTCAACCTCTTGCCGCTCCTTGTTTGCCATCGCTATCGCTCGCCAGCCAATGACACCTATGGCTTGGTGCGCTTTATTGACGACCACAAGAAATTCAATGTCCAATTGATTAAGCTGCTGCAAAGCATCCTCAGAGGTCGCGACATCGTTGATGATAGGCACAGAGCGCTCCATAATTTGATGGGCTTTTTTACGAAGAAAGGCCCTATCCTGTTCCCGCTCTGCGGCTGTGCCTATTAAGGGACTCAACCAGTAATCTAACAGACGCTGAGTGATCATGCCGATGATTTTGTGCGTTTCATCCAACACCACGGCAACTTTCGCATGGGCGGCTGTTAATAAGCGCTTGATATCGGCAAGCTCATGGTCAAGTGTCACATTCACTACCGGTTCTAATGCCGCAGAGCCGATATGATCACTGATACTCAGCTCACGGTTAATTAAAATCTCTAAGCAGGTTTCCACTATTTCGGGATCGAACAGCGTACCTTTGCCCGCCCGTAATACTTCGGTCATTTTAGCCAAGCCCAAGGATGGCCGATAAGGTCGGTGGGAGAGAATTGAATCGACCACATCGGCAACCGCAATGATCTTGGCCTCGTAGAGAATGGCCTTATCTTTCAGCCCTAGTGGATAACCTGAGCCATCGAGCCGTTCGTGATGCTGTAAAATCATCTGTTTAATTGGCCAGGGGAACTCCACACCTTCAACGATTTCCGCACCGTGCTGCGGATGAGTTTGGATTAACGCGTACTCTTCCTTGGATAACTTAGAAGGTTTAGTGAGGATTTGCGACGGTATGGCGAGCTTCCCTATGTCATGCACTAGGGCACCTATCTTAAGTCCTTCTAAACGCTGCGGTTCTAAGCCAAGCTTTTCGCCAATCAAATAACTTAGCTGGGCTACTGATTTTTGATGCCCCGCGGTATAGGCATCCTTCAGTTCTAGCGCCTCTGAAATCGCGCTGATCAACTGAGTTAATGAATGAGATAACTGCTCTTTTTGGGCCTTAATGATTTTTGACTGGCGGGAAACGGCCCGTAATGACCGAGGTAACTCTATGGTATGCCAAAGAATACTCGCGAAGGTAAGCAAAGATCTTGCATCACTGCGAGTATAGGGGTCATCCCTGCCTATCACACAAACTAAGCCGACCATTCGAGCACGAAATAAAATCGGCACTGCCATATAGCGGCCATTTAACAGCAACTGATCAAATACAAAATCCACCCGATGTGGCAGATTGTCCCTGTCGTTGTGGATAATGGGCTTATAGTTTTTGGCACATTCAAGCCATAAACGGCACTCACGCTCCGCAACTTGAGTACCTTCTTTAACAAAATCTGCCGCATTATTCTTAGGAGTGGGATATTCGGAACGCGCAGCCAGCGTCAACGAACCTAATTTCTCGTTATGCAGCAAAATAAAACCATAATGACTCCCCGTTAAGGACATGGCTTTAGATACTGCAACTTTAAATACATCTTCTTGGGGGGATTTAATAACATCTTCAATATGTTGCAGCCATGCGTCACTTGCTTGAATCGCACGTCGGTAATCCGAGTGTAATTCTTTAATCTGTGGGTCTTCAAAATTGGTGTCGGATAGGATCAAATTCCAGCCCATATTGGGCACTAAGTGCAGCGAAAAATGTAATCGCATGCCTTGATCATCTTGTAACTGAAACCCCACAATTTGCCTTTGCTGCCGAGTAATATCGGCACAGAGTTCAGCAGTGAAAGCACTAAAAAGTTCTGAGAGTGGCTGATTGATGATTTGTGCTGCAGAGCGCTTACAACGGGCGTAAAAGGCTTGGCTCATGCGCTGGACTCGAAATTGCCCATCGAGTTGCGCCCATGATAGATCTAAATTGTCAGGTAAATCCTTCACCCCAACGATAAGACTTCGACTAGTTGACATTCATCACTCCCATCCATGACTAGCGCACTGAATAAACACGTTACGGGTACTTACCAGAATACTCTCATAAAAGCTTACTCAACAATTGGATAATATATAAATGGATATTGCCATGGGTCAATGGGGCGAGGCTACCGACGTTAAGCTGCCCCAACCTTCAGCGAAAAGCGCCCTTAAAATACAATGGTCTTATTGCCATAAACAACCACTTGCTCATTGAGCACCAGCTGCAGTGCCTTGCTGAGCACACTCTTCTCGACATCCCGCCCCGCCCTCGCCATTTCTAAGGCACTGTAGCTATGATCGACGGGAATAACATCCTGCTTAATGATCGGCCCCTCATCGAGGCAATTATTCACAAAATGGGCGGTCGCGCCGATGATCTTCACCCCGCGCTCCCAGGCTTGACGATAGGGCGCGGCGCCAATAAAGGCGGGTAAGAAGGAGTGGTGAATATTGATGATGCGATTTGGATATTGCGCCACAAAATCGGGGGTTAATACCCGCATGTACTTAGCCAATACTAAATAATCGGGTTCGTATTGGGATACAGCGGCAAGCAGTGCTTGCTCGTGTTGCGTTCTGTCTAATCCTTCATGGCTGACTAAATGGAAGGGAATATTGAACTTCTCAGTTAGTTCCCGCAATGCATCGTGATTACCAACCACGGCCGCAATTTCAACACTGAGCCCTCCGTAATAGGCCTTCATCAGTAAATCGCCTAGGCAGTGCGCTTCTTTAGTCACCAGCACCACAATGCGCTTTTTACCGGCACTGACTAAGGTCATATGATTCTGTGCTGGCAGTACATCCCGCAGATCCTGCAGTAACTGTTCGCTATCGAATATCCCTTCTAACTCAGTGCGCATAAAAAATCGCCCCTGGGCATTATCCACAAACTCACTGTTTTTAATGATATTGAGTTTATGGTTAAAACAAACGCCCGTGATCTTAGCGATAAGCCCTTGGGCATCGGCACAATCTGTCATTAGGATTTTACGGGCTAAGACTAGCCGAGCTTTCAATGCTTGTTCATGCTGTGACTGCAAAATCTGATCTCCTCTATGGTCCCTCATTCGAGTGTGCCATAGCTCATTACATCAAACAGCAGAAAATCTAACAAATAACGAGATAAAACCGATATTTCAGAGGATTCATTCGATAACCCTCAAAATTTAAGCCACAAATTTGGGGAATCTAAGGCGATGGGAGCAATATTGAGGCAAGCAAATGAATACCACACTAAGGATCGGCGGATATCTCGGCCAATATTGATCAAATTCAATAGACTTAACGGCGAGTATCCAAATAGCGCTGCAACACTTTTCGCAGGGTTTCAGCCTTAGTGCCATATACCACTTGGACACCTTTTCCCATCACAATCACACCCTTGGCCCCTAACTGGCTCAAACGTACTTTATTTACCAACTCAGGTTTATGCACACTTAAGCGCAATCTGGTTAAGCAGGCATTCAATTCAACAATATTCTCTCTTCCGCCAAGTGCAGCTATGATCGCCCTTAAACTCTCCTTAGCCCCTTGATGCTCTTGTCGTTCGAGTCGACCGGGAGTTTTTAAATTAAAGGCTAAAATACTCAATCTAAACAAAAGGTAATAAATTATTGCCGTTAATGGGCCAAGGAAAATAAACCAACTGGTATTGCGAGAAAGGGAAAACAACAGCGAAAAATCCACCAGCCCGTGGGAAAACACTATGCTGTGGTGAATATCGAGCAGAATGCACACCGAATAGGCAAGGCCTGAGAGTAACGCATGAATTAAAAATAAAACCGGTGCCACAAACATAAAGGCAAATTCGATAGGTTCAGTCACCCCAGTCAACCAACTCGCCGCCGCGGCCGAGAGCATAATGCCCGCCACACGATTGCGCTCAGACCTATCGGCGCAGCGCCATATGGCAAGGGCCGCCGCCGGCAACCCCCACATTTTAATCAAATAGCCGCCGGCAAGATTGCCCGCTTGGGGATCGCCCGCTAAATAGCGCGCCACTTCGCCACGGATAACTTCCGCCCCCTGTAATTGGTATTGTCCCACTTCCAAATAGAAAGGCGCATTCCAAATATGATGTAGCCCTAAGGGAATGAGCAAGCGCTCTAGCGCACCATACACACCAAACGCAATGGCGGGCTTCTGATATACGGCCCAGTCCGACACTTGCTCAATCAGAAGTGACAGGGGTGGCCAAACATGGGCAAGCCCATAACCTAAGCCCATGGCTAAAGGGATAATCAGTAAAGATGCGCTGCGCCGTCCCTCGAAGAAGGAAAAAATGGCTGGCAATTGAATATATTGGCTCCAACGCACCGCAAGACAAGTGATACCGCCGAGCAACATACCACCCGCAATGCCAGTATCTAAAGTCTCCATCCCAAGTAAGGGCTGGGTTGGAAGTCGGTATAGATCGGCGAGGGCCGCTAGGGTTGCCGTCATCACCCCGTATCCAAACACGGCGGTAAATGCGGCAATGCCTTGATCGCGACAAAAACCTATGGCCACAGCCACCGCAAACAACATAGGCATAATGGCGAAAATCAGCTTACCCACAGCCAACATCAACACGGTAAGTTCGGCGGGCATAAAAGGAATCGGGCTTACGGTTAACCCCAACATCACTCCTGCCGCCGGCAAAATAGCAATAGGAATGAGTAACGCTTGGCTTAGGCGCTGAGCAAATTTAAACCATTGTTGAGTGACAAAGTGACCTAAGCGGCGAGCTCGGACTTGACGACTTGATTCCAACGTTCCAGCCATTTTATTGCTTCTACCTCAGGTTCCATGGTTTCACAGGCATCGATTTCAAGGCGCTCAAGAATTGGTTTAGCACCTAATTCAATCAGTAACTCATCGACCGACTTACCCGCACCGCAGAAAGTCTCGTAACTCGAATCCCCAAGTGCAATCACACTGAATTTAAGATCGGGTAAATAGGGAGCGGTATTTTTTAAGTGATAAAACCAAGGCTGAATATCATCGGGCAAATCACCTTGCCCCGTAGTCGAGGTCACCACCACTAACAACTCATCCTGGGGTGGAGTGAAATGGGCAATCTCGTCCGGTTGCCATAGTTTTGCCCCATAACCGAGTTGAATTAATGCCTTTTCTAAGGTTTCGGCCGTAAACTGTGCACTACCATACACAGTGCCAAACACCAGATTCACCTTTTTCATGGTATACTCCATTCTGCACTATTAAGCTGAACTTACTTTATTCTCAGGCTTTAGGGCAAGTAACGACGTAAAATATTTATAAATCAAGTTATTGAGCATGAGGAAGGCGACGGATGCGACAGACCACTAGGCTAAAACACCTCAAGCAGCATCACAAAACCACCAAAACTAGACGTAAGCACTACTTCCACGCCGCCCAGCAGGACCTTCAATCCCCACTCGCTTCCACACCCGGTTTTTCAACCTTAGCCAATATGATGCAAAAGCTGTGTCCACAGGTAACAAATACTTCCATCATACAAGACTGATAACAATACAGGTGTAGATAGGTGCTTAACGAATTGCCCTGACCAGTCTCACTTTGATCAATCCCAGATAGATAATATAAAAGATGCTCGATAAGCCACTCCGCCCACTCTAGACAGGTTTTTGCTCGTCCTTAGCAATCAACTATTTAGCAATCAAGAGTGTCGGCTCTTGGCTGAGTACGGCATCATCCCAACCAAGACCGGAAAATACCTGCTCCCATTGTGGCTCAAGCTCAGTTTCAATGCTGATCCGTGTTTGGGTTACGGGGTGTGTAAAGGTGAGTTTTTTAGCGATAAGCCACAGGCGATTCAAGCCAAAATGTTCCCGGAAAAAGGCATTCTGTTTGCCATCACCATGGGTGGTGTCACCTAAAATAGGATGACGCAAATGGGCCAT
The DNA here is from genome assembly GCF_024197625.1 of Shewanella sp. KJ2020. Taxonomy (NCBI): domain Bacteria; kingdom Pseudomonadati; phylum Pseudomonadota; class Gammaproteobacteria; order Alteromonadales; family Shewanellaceae; genus Shewanella; species Shewanella sp. KJ2020. Next base: position 35,158 of record NZ_JAKUKD010000010.1, read on the forward strand.
ATGCCTTCTAAGTTGATGCTTGCGACCCGTTTTAGGGCAAAGACGCACTAACCCAAAACGGCTCGTTGGGTATCGGCCTGAAGGAAATGGAATTTCCGCATTGAGCAAAGGCTCATAGGCAGTCACGGCATCCTGCGCCGCTTTATCTTGGCTTGCGTATTTATCCCCCACTTCATCGAGTTCGACTTTGAGGGCGTAATCGAGCACACCAGACTCATGCATATTGCCGCGAACTAGCGCAAGATATTGTTTTTCAACCGTATGATTAGCAAATTGTTCACAGAGGTTATTGGCTATCTCGCTACTTTTGGCAAACACTAATACACCGGAAGTAGGCCTGTCTAAACGGTGCACAGGAAATACATGGCAACCAACTAAATCCCGGGTCAACTGCATAGCAAAAAAACGCTCACGGCGGGCCAAATAACTACGGTGAACGAGTAAGCCTGCGGGCTTATGGATCGCAACTATATGTTCATCTTCAAATAAAATAGTCAACTCAGGTGCTTGCTCATCACAGTCACCTTGGGTGGCTGTGTCTAGTGCAGCATCGGGCATATCCAGCCATGCATCATCTTGGTTCATTTAACAACATATCCAATTCGTTTAAGACACCAATTAACAACTGTAATTGGCCCATGTTTTGCCACACATGCTGTGCCATTGGAGCAATAGCAATCTGCGAGGGTAATGGCTGCCCGGCGTCAATCAGCGCTTGCATGCGGGGGATAAAAATAAACTGTAACCATTGTTCCAAGGGCATAAGATCACAGGCAAAAGGGGCAGTGCTTTCCATGGCCTGCGCGGAGGGGGCTGTGGTTGACCATAACCCTGCTTGACGTAAGCAATCGGATATTTGCGCTAGTTTTGTTCGCGTTTGACTATATAACATTGATTTCAAATCCACTGCACATTTAGCGCGGGATAGCGACATCCCCAAGATGCCTGCACGCTCATTCGGTCGATTAAAGTCCGGCAATCATACCATCCAGACGCACTTCCCCCTATAATGTCACCCATTTATTGAGCCTTTTTGATGATATTGTAGCCAAATGACTGAAATTACTACTCTTAGCCAATTTTTAACCACAGCCAAAACCCAGTTTCAAGTGTATGACCTAGGTCGCAGGGTGCAACATATTGATCTGCTGGCGTTTCATCAAATCGAATCCCTTGCAACTCCTTATCCTTATCCAATACAGGGACATGCGCAATTTGCCATTGTATTTTGGGATGCGAGCCAGCAGCATTTTATCTGGTTCCTAAAACTGGCGTTAGATGAACAGGGATTACTGTCGCCCGCGCCTCGGTCACAATTTATCGAAATGGTGTTATCGGCCCTAGGACAAGATCCCACCCAACCACTAAGTGATGAGCAGCAAGAACGTTTAGCCAACAATCCTTTTAGCTTTAAACCAAGCCAAGAAAAATTAGCGGTATTCAATGCATTAGTACGTAAGCAATTGGGACAAAGGGCATCAACACAGTATGAATTTGCAATGCAATACCTTGCTGGCCAAATCGCTCCCAGCCAATGGCAACAGGTAGGTATGCAAGGAATTGCCGATGTATGCGTACGAGTTAATGACCAAGACCATGAGGCACACATTGTTGCCAGTTTTGATACGGCAGCAATGGAAGTGCAAATCGCCCTTTGCCAATGTTTAGAGCATGTGCATTTAAGCCCAGCACTTGCCAACAAAATTTTTGACAAGTTCACCTTGGCCCCAGTTGAATACAAAACCTATTTTCTTCGCGCATTAGCCTCCAATAACGAGTTAAGCCAAAAGGCATTTATTCATTTGCATCAAGCATCACAGCTAGACGCCAATAGCCTGCTCAGTATCGCAGGACGTAATTGGACAGTACTAAAGCAAGAGGTGAGTCGCAGTATTTACTTAGAAGCACTCGCCCTTCAACCCCAAGCCTTTTTTAATCAGGTCTTTGCTGATATTGTGGCTATCCCTAGTTTACGCAATCAATTACTAGGTGAATTAAGAAATCCCAATCGTAGCGTTCAACTATCACAGGCCATAGGTGGTTTGTTTAAGGCAGCAAGCAAATGATGTCAGATTTACTGTTAATTATTGCATTGGTCGTGATTGCCGCATTCTTTTGGCAACTAAGACAAATGGCAGAATTAAGCCGTATTTTTGCCGAGAAAGAATGTTGTCGGCAAAAAGTTCAGCTCCTAGCGATTGCAATGGAAACCGCCCGCCCAAGTCTAGGTGGGACGACAGGAATATGCTGGAAAGCTAAATATTTATTTGAATTTAGTACCGACGGTATCAACCAATACAGTGGTCATATTTGGATGCTCGGCAAAAAAATTCAAAAAATTGAGTGGCCAATCTTCCCTGAACCAGAATGGCATGAAGCGCCTACAGCGCAGGGTAAATTTGGCGGTTGTGGTACGCAAAGCGGCTGTAGCTCAGGCAAGTGCCACTAAGCGACTGACTCTCGAAAAAGCTCAGTCTCGATAGTCAAACCAAGTCACCAATCCCCATAAAAGAAAGGGCGCGATCCTAAGATCACGCCCTTCTGTTCTCTGTTAAGCTATCCCGCTATTATTGTGCTCCCTGCACCATCCATGCGTAAACAGGCATCCTGCACATCCTTGCTCAATCCTTGATATTTCCCTGTACCTAAGTACTTCCCTATCTCTTGGCGTTCCTTATACCAAGCTTGCTCCTTCCTGAGCGGTTCCACCATCATCCTTGAAATAGGTATTGAAGCATCCCTTCTACTGCACTCCATGTGCCATTGCAGTCCTATGCAACTAGGCTATCTGTCCTTGATAGTCTGCCCTTCCGTGGAGTCTATGCGCTCTCATCCTGAAAGCTTATCTCCATCTCACTCCTTAAGTGCTCATCCTTTAAACACTGCCCAGTCATCCTGACCGCTAACATCCTGTTGTCTGTAGTTCCATCTACAAATGAAGTTTACGACAGTCGTGGTGAGGCTTACGCTGCTGAAAATAAAAAAATCCACTGCAATATTAACGACACAATTCAAAATCAAACTTAACATACTGATTAAATAATATTTGATGAAAATGTGACGGCTTTTGTCAGTCGAACAATTTACAAATTACTTACATGCTTGTGAGACATATCTCACAAAGAGATTGGCAGTTTTTATCCTTCGCAATGAATTTGGCAGGCTGACTAATGGATCGGCAGATTAAATTAGACGTAAATAACCGTATAAAAGAGCAAAAGTCAGTTAACGGATTTAATTTACAGCTGGCGCTTGTTAGACATAGACATTTTGACGCACCCACCAGTTTCTCTGAGATTACGGCTCCAGTGGCTAATGACAGACTGTGACTCAGTTAAAAAAGAAAGGGCGCACTTAGTGCGCCCCATTTATCCTTTGTAAGCCTTCCTGCTCGATTCGTGCTCCCTGCACCGTCCATGCGTATGCTTGCTTCCTGTCATCCCTGAACTAATCAGTGTTTTAACACTCAGTCCCTTAATCCGAATCGTCCCGCTCGGAGCCTGTCACATCCTATGACCTAATCCTATTGCACCTGCATCCTGCTGATGTATCTTCCATGAATTGAGTACAAGCTGTTCACCCTTATACTATCCTTTAACACTATCCCTTAATACTATCCATTATCTCGATACTTCCTGCACCGAGAAGCTTAATCCTTAAGCCCGTCCTGTATTCATCCTGAAACCTATCATCCTGACAAGTGCGCTGTCCTATTATCATCCATGAACAAGCAACCCTGCTTTTCCTTAGCCTATCTTAGGCAGATGACAGTTTTCCTACCGCCACAGGTTCAAATCCAAGAACCTAAATTTGTAGCCTCCTGCGTCCCTTTCGCCTGTTTTGCAATCCATGCTATCCATCTGCTTTGGCGATGAATAAATTCTACGCCAATCCTGTTATTTTTGTTTCGTGAGAAGAACACACCTCAGTTTAAAATTTGCACAGCCGAGAACATTCTTAACTTAAGATATTGATTAAAAAATATTTTTAAAAACACAGATGACAAAACAATCCAAAAGAAAACATTTTATCCTACAGTCTTTGTAAGCAATATCTCACAAGGGGATGAGCATCTCACTTGTATAGATTCTTTAGCGCTTCAATAAGTTGCGCAGCATCTGTGCAAACATCACCCAATCGCCCATCAAACTATACAAAGGATATTGAAATGTCGCGGGTCGATTTTTCTCAAAAATGAAGTGCCCAACCCATGCAAATCCATAACCCACCACAGGAATAAACCATAATAGCCAGCCGTTATGGGTGACTATGGCGCCCACAAGTAACAGCAATACTAAGCTGCTGCCGATAAAGTGCAGCCACCGACACGTTTTGTCTTGGTGCTGCGAGAGGTAAAAGGGATAAAAATCGGCAAAACATTTGTATCGCTCATTCATCTTGCTGACCCGCATAAAATAATAATTGCCCTGGCACACTGCCAATAACCAATTCGCCCAGTGAGACAAAATCATGCTGAGTTAATAAATGCGTATGGCTTTCTTGAGTCGTAAAAACCCCGATACCATCGAGTTCGGGCTGTTCATCACACCAACTTACAACCGCTTGTACGAGCTGATGACCTAAGCCTTTGCCCTGTTCATTCAAAGCTAAAGCAATAAACTGCAAGATCCCACATCGGTTGCTAGGTAACAATTCCATAATTGTCGACTCTTTTTTCATTATAGCTTGGGTCGATTGCCATCCCGTACCCAGCAACATTTTTAAACGCCAATGCCAATAGCGCCCTTCCCCAAGTGGCACTTCTTGAGTCGCGACACAGGCCACGCCCACTAAACGTTCTTGATCAAACAACCCTATTAACGCTTGTTTTTGTTGCCATAGCGTATTGAGTTCTTCACGAATGGCGGCGCGCAGTTTTTGTTCGTAGGCAAACTTGTCAGAAGTTGCGAGCGCTTCGACAAAGAAGGGATCATCATGGTAGGCATTATAAAGAATTGATGCGGCAACACGTAAATCTTCGGCGGTCAAATAAACGGCACGACACTCGTCCAAGGTTTTATTGTCCATTATTAGAATTCCTTGATTTAGATCACACTCTTATGAGTACTAATCAATGTAACAAGGAAACAAGAAAGTGCAAATTTTAATCATAAATTGCATTTTTCAGCGAGTCGCATACCCTAAGTTAAGGCACCTATTGGAAAGGCATAACAAATGGATACCACACCCGTAAACTTAGCGCATTTATTTGAACAACTGGGATTGGATAATCATCCCGCAGCCATAGTGCAATTTATCGCGACCCATAAATTAGCGCCACACATACACTTAAGCCAAGCGTCCTTTTGGACATCGGCCCAGAAGAGCTTCATTATCGAAGCCCTAGAAGCCGATGCCCAATGGACTGAGCTTATTGAACAGCTGGATACTCAGCTCAGAAAGCCCTGATCTCGCAGACTTTGCGGCTAGGCTCGGTTAGATTTTGCTATAGGCTGTATCACCCCAGCCCACTAACGCATTATTGCTAAGGACGATGGGGGTACATTCGTCCTTAGTGGTTTTACCGTCACTATGGGTATGTTGGGTACGATAAAAAAGCACTAACACTTCTTTATTGGCTTCACCTTGCTGAGCACTTTGTTGAATATAAGCTTCGCTCAAATCAGCGGTTCCCATTAGGGTCATAACTTGGTCTTTACTCATGCCAAGGCTGAGTTTAATTAAATTATTGCGGTTCTTTTCCTGCACTTTTTCCCATGATTCACTGCTATCCCAACCCGATTCTCCATCGCCAACATTGACCACGCAGCCGCTAAGACCTAAGCTTGCAAGCCCTAAAAACGTAACTGCGATAAGTTTGCGATTAAATCTCGTATTCATCATATGACTTCCTGTGTAATTGTTATTGAGATGCTGCAAAAGCAAAATACACGCCAAAAATATAATGCATTGTTAATTAAAAACAAAATCAATTTCACATGCAGGGAGTTAGTGTAAATGACAACTCGAATTAAGGAATTTCACTCATTATGAGTCCCATTGACCAAGTATTGGCTGCGGCACGTGCGCTCGAGGCCAGCGGAAAAGTCCCAAGCTTAGCCTTAATTAAAACTCGCCTAGGTAACAGTCTGCCTTTACCTATATTGATCCAAGGTTTACAGCAATTTAAATCTATGCCAAAAGCGGAACGTGAGCGCTTAGCTGAGTTGCCAACCATCAGCTCAACAACAGAAGCAGCGACAACTAGCGATACCTTAACCCTTACGATGCTCGCCGATCGCCTGCAGATGCAACAAACCCATTTTGAGCGCCATGCTGAGCAGCAAAAAGCAGAAATCATGCAATTAAAAAACGAACTGCTTGAGCTAAAACAACGCATCAGCTTATTAGAATCAAAAGGAAAAACAGCTTAATGTTTGTCACTGAACTGCGCTTCGAATGCTTTGCCGATACCACGATTTCTGCTGCCGAGAAGGCCATTAATCAGCTCCTTGAGGCCTATAGAGCCAATGGCCAAGTATTAGGACGGGAATTTGTGGTCGCCTTTAATGACGGTGAGTTTCGAGTGCGGCTATTAACGCCTGAAAATAACAGCCTAGCACACAAATACCACAGCCCTTGGGTGAAAAAAGCCTTAGCCGAATTAACCGAAGCTAAGCTACTCGCGCCGCGGGAAAAGTTTATCGGGCAAGATATCAATTCTGAGGTCAGCAATACCGATATCCCAAGCTGGCAATTGCTGTATACCAGTTATGTACATATGTGCTCGCCGCTGCGCAGTGGCGACAATTTATTGCCTATTCCCCTGTACCGTATACCCGCCACCTTTAATGGCGACCATAAGCGAATTATTCGTTGGCAGAGTGAATGGCAAGCCTGTGACGAGCTGCAAATGGCGGCGGCCACTAAAGCCGAATTTGCCGCGCTTGAGGAATTATCGAGTCCAGACAGTGATTTATTTCGCAGAGGTTGGGATTTACGCGGCCGTATCGAATATCTCACTCAGATCCCGACCTATTACTATTTATATCGCGTCGGCGGTAAAGATCTCACCTCAGAAATGGCGCGCCCCTGCCCTCGTTGTGGCAGTCAAGATTGGAGGCTCGATGAACCGCTATTGGATATGTTCCACTTTCGCTGCGAGCCTTGCCGCATAGTGTCTAACCTATCCTGGGATCATCAATAGTCATCTTTCTGCACTGCAAACTCGCTCATAATCCTCATATCGAGTTTGCAGTGCAATCATCAACTGTCTTAGCGCTTACCCGTCAGGTTGTGCCACATACGTTTAAAGCTGGAAAAAATCCCCGGATGTTCTAATGCGGGCATAGGGAGTTCTTCATGTTTTACCGGCGGTGCTATCCGTGGCGATAACGCCCCAATAAACTCCGCCAAACTTGGCGACAATTGCTGGGAGGGGATCTCACCTGGGATCTCGATCCAAACGCTACCATCGGCATTATTGACCGTCAGCATATTATCGCCATCGTCTAAAAGGCCGATAAACCAAGTTGGTGGCTGTTTGAGTTGTTTCTTCATCATCAAGTGACCAATGATATTCTGTTGCAAACAGTTAAAATCATCCTCATTCCACGCCTGCAACAATTCGCCGGTGCCCCACTGGGAGTCAAATAGCAAAGGGGCCGCAAAATACTGGCCGTAAAACACATTGATATCGGGCCAGAGACTTAACTCGAGTGCCTGTTCGAGGTTAACAAAACTGCCCTGCTCATCACGTTTAATAGGCTTCCACGCAACGGCCTCACCCTCATCAGGCAAAAACTCACCTTGAATACATAAAGATGCTTCCCCCTGCGGGTAATATCGCGGTAATTCACCTAAAGTAGTTAGGTAAGCTTGATGATAATTTTGCAAAAATTTATCGAGGGCAGACAGACAAGACACTTAAGCACAATCCAATTTCAGGTATAATGTGCGCCTATTTTGACATGGAAACAGTATTGATGACACAGAATCACGATCCCTATAGTGATGCAAAAGAGCTTGTTGGGCTAACGTTAGGTAAAGCCACCGACTACCAAGCTGAGTATGATGCATCGCTGCTGCAAGGGGTTCCGCGCTCACTAAACCGTAATGCGATTGCACTGACTGGGACCTTGCCCTTTCATGGCGCCGATATCTGGACCGGTTATGAGCTGTCTTGGCTGAATGCAAAAGGTAAGCCTATGGTAGCCATAGCTGAATTTCATTTAAGCTATGAAAGCCTGAATCTGATTGAGTCGAAATCCTTCAAATTGTATTTAAACAGCTTTAATCAGACCAAATTCGACAGTATCGATGCCGTCCAAAAAACCTTAGTGCAGGACTTAAGTCAGTGCGCTCAAGGTGAGGTCACAGTTAAGATTATCGAGCCTAAAAGTTTTGGTATTCAACGTATTATAGAACTGCCAGGCACCTGCATTGACGATCTCGATATTGAAGTCAGCGATTATAGTTTTAATCCTGATTACTTAGAAAACAGCACGGACGATAAGCAAACCGTCGCAGAAACGCTTAATTCAAACCTGCTGAAATCCAACTGTTTGATCACTTCGCAACCCGACTGGGGTAGTGTCATGATCCGTTATCAAGGGCCCAAAATCGATCGCGAGAAACTGCTGCGCTATTTGATTTCTTTCCGCCAACATAACGAGTTCCACGAGCAATGTGTCGAGCGGATTTTTGTCGATTTAAAACGCTACTGCCATTGCACTAAGTTAACCGTGTACGCCCGTTATACGCGCCGTGGCGGCTTAGATATCAACCCTTATCGCAGTGATTTTGAGCACCCAGGCGAAAGCCACAGACTCGCAAGACAGTAATTAACGGGCACTAAAACTGAGATTAAAAACGGAAAAAGCGCTGAATCACTCGCCCTCGTGGCTAGCCAGACTCAGCGCTTTTTCATTTACCGTTTTTGTACTGGCCTGAAGCAGTAAGCTTCGTAACTAATCTTGCTAAATTCAAACCCAGAATTAATTCCCAGAGGCAGGCTCTGGAGCCACGGTTTTACATTCAAGCAATAATTGCTGGAAATGCGCGCCTAAATCCTGCTGGGCAAATTGCTGACTAGCCACCGCCATTTGTTTAAGACTTTGGATTGCTTGCTCTAAACCTTGTTGATCGATAAGGCTTTTTGCATAAGCCGCCGCATCGGCGCCCTTTTGTAGCAAGCTCGCGACCTGATCAAAACTCACGTCCTGCTCCATCACTTTCTGTAAGTCACCCAGCAATTCAGCCACCTTAGCCGACTCCACCAGCGAGCCTTCAACATTGACTAACTTGCCAAGCGGATCTTGGCTGAGTTTTTCAGCCACACAGGCAGAAACAGTTCCCGCCGCCGCGCTTTGCGCCACTACATCTAATCCATTGGCACGAATTTGCTCAACCACTTGCTGTAACTGTGGATCTTTGGCCAACCAAGCCTGCTCTAATTGCTGCTTTTCATCGCCACCAAAATAGCCACAGCCAGATAGCAACACCAGCATAGTGGCAGGTATTAGGCATTTAATCCGCTTCATTGCTAAACCTCATTTATTCCATTCAAATTCAAAATATTATGAGTGTAACTATACCCAAGAATATTTAACTGAAGATGAATAAAACAGGTTAATAATAATCAGCGAGTAAGGTTTCTATGCTGCTTAGCTGCGCGGTTAACCCCATGGGCAGCGCGGCATGAGCTGTATGCCCTAAGCTCACCGCAAAGCGATATTCCTCGGTCAAACGCCCAAAATAGGTTTGCCAATACCATGAACTTGCATCGATTGTTTGCAGCGGGATATTTGGGTAGACACTCAGCAAATTGGCCACGCCGCAGGATTGCCTTAATGCGGCATCTTGACAGGATAGCTCAAGCGATTCGACTGCCAGTTGTTCGAACGGCTTTAGCTCAAAGGCGAAAGATTTAAGCGACTGCGCTAAACCGAGTCCTGTGGCCTTGATATAGGACTCCTTTAACGCCCATAAATCGAAAAAGCGCTGCCGCTGGCTCGCTTCATCGGCGAGAGCGAGTAAAGCCACGGTTTCTTGGGGAGAAAAATAATGATTTAGGATTGGATAGATATCCGTCTTCGGCCGCGATCTTTCGATATCGACACCAAATAACACAGATCTCGCCTTTAGCGCCTTAGTCACACCAATCAATAACCAATCACCACTATGGCTGACATTAAAATCCAATCCAGTTTGCTGCCACTGCGAAGCCGTTAAACTTGGTTTGCCTCTAGGACCATATTCGAAACACCACTCGTGTGGCGATAAATCCGCATAGCGAGATAACACGGCCCGCAACGCTGCCCTGACCTGTAATCCCTTCATTTGCGCCTTCGGATCGCGATAACGCACGACCTTAGCGAGTTCATCATCACTTAACCAAGACTGAGCGAGTGATGTTTGCGGCAATGAAATATCGCTCAGTGGAATAAAAAATAGATCCACATTCACGCCGTTTTTGCTAGATGTTCTAGAGTCGGTCATTTGAGGGCCTTGCAGGACAAAGCCTTGCGGCTGATGGTTATCATTGTCTGGCTTTTTGGAGAGCACTTAGCAACATTCTTATCTGGGTTCATCATTATTTGAGTTCATTAGCATCTTAAATAGTTTCAACTAAGCCCGAGTTCAATTCTTAGCTGCACTCTAATTAGAGCAATTCTTAGAACGACCCTGAACGCCATCCTATGCGCAAATTTTTTGCTGCAGTTGCGCCAAGATTTTGCGCCCCAATTAACAGGTTTAGCCGCACAGTCTCATTCATGACGAAAGGGACGTAAGCCAATATTGGGCTATTTTACCCTGCGAACTCAAAAAAGCGGCCTTTATCGCCCCTAAAAATTTAATTCTTCCACTATCAAAGTATTAAAAAGCCCAAGCGGTCAGCGAAAACCCAACATAACGCACAGTAAATACCATTACTCAACGAAAGCCAATAAATTCCAGTCCCAGATGATTGTATCGACCCGAAACCTCAGGTAATCTGCATCCCCATTAAGTGACACAGATGATAAGCACAGGTTTTACTATGAGTGTCACTATGTTCGTCAAGAGTGCCACAGCTGACTCAGCCAAAATGGCTTCTCAGTCCCAATAGATTATGTCGGATGATAATTATTATTAATGACAGCTCGCGACTCTCAATCTAAAGCGCCGTCTTACGCCCCTAAGAGCACGACTCAAGCAGCGAAAAAAGACAGCGCACCTCGGCATCGCAACGCCACCACTACGCCTGAGATGCGGCACTTTATTCAGCAATCTGATTTGAGTGTGAGTCAGCTTGCCAAAATTTTGAATATCACCGAGGCCACAGTGCGCAAATGGCGGAAGCGGGAATCGATTGTTGACAGTCCCAATACCCCACACCACCTCAATACCACGCTCACGCCGATGGAAGAATATGTGGTGGTGGGATTACGCTATCAACTCAAACTCACCTTAGATAGATTACTTCAGGTTACCCAAACCTTTATTAATCCCAATGTGTCGCGCTCCGGCCTTGCCCGTTGCTTAAAGCGCTACGGCATATCGCGCCTCGATGAATTTGAAGCCCCAAAAGTCCCCGAACGCTATTTTAATCAATTACCTGTGACCCAAGGCAGCGATATCAAAACCTATACGGTTAATCCAGAAACCTTAGCCAAAGCCCTCGCATTACCAAGTACCGACGGCAATACTGTGGTGCAAGTGGTGTCACTCACCATACCGCCTCAGCTCACTGAGCAAGCCCCAAGCTCTGTGCTATTAGGCGTAGATACGCCAAGTGATTGGATTTACCTCGATATTTATCAAGACAGCAACACCCAAGCGACCAATAGATATATCGCCTATGTCCTCAAACATGGGCCGTTTCATTTACGAAAGTTGCTCGTTCGCAACTATCACACCTTCTTAGCCCGTTTTCCCGGTGCCCATGGCACGCCAAAGACAAGCGCGGCTAAATCCCAAAACAAGGTCACCGTATCCAGGTCGACCCGTGGAGACTCTTTATGAGCCATACCCCTTCTGTACCTAATTCAACCACTGACTCAAAAGCTGAGTCAAAAAAAGATAAACGACTCAACAAACGCTTAAAAGATATGCCCGTTGCCATCGTCGGCATGGCCAGCATCTTCGCTAACTCGCGTTATTTAAATAAATTTTGGGATTTGATCAGCGAAAAAATCGATGCCATCACTGACATCCCAGACACCCATTGGCGCGCCGAAGATTACTACGATGCCGACAAAAGCAAAGCCGATAAAAGCTACTGTAAACGCGGTGGTTTTTTACCAGAAGTCGACTTCAATCCAATGGAATTCGGTCTGCCACCCAATATTCTTGAGCTGACAGATACCTCGCAACTGCTGTCGCTGATTGTCGCCAAAGAAGTGCTCGCCGATGCCAATCTGCCCACCGATTACGATCGCGATCGTATCGGCATCACCCTAGGCGTGGGCGGTGGTCAAAAAATCAGTCAGAGCTTGAACTCGCGCCTGCAATATCCAGTGCTTAAAAAAGTATTTAAAAGCAGTGGCCTGAGCGATGAAGACAGCGAAATGCTGATCAAAAAGTTTCAAGACCAATATATCCACTGGGAAGAAAACTCTTTCCCAGGTTCACTCGGTAACGTGATTGCAGGCCGTATCGCCAACCGGTTTGATTTTGGCGGTATGAACTGCGTAGTCGATGCAGCCTGTGCGGGCTCGCTTGCCGCCATGCGTATGGCGCTGACTGAGCTGACCGAAGGTCGCAGTGACATGATGATCACAGGCGGCGTCTGTACCGACAACTCGCCATCCATGTACATGAGCTTCTCAAAAACGCCGGCCTTCACCACTAACGAAACCATTCAACCCTTTGATATCGATTCAAAGGGCATGATGATCGGCGAAGGTATCGGCATGGTCGCGCTTAAGCGCCTTGAAGATGCCGAGCGCGATGGCGATCGAATTTATGCCGTCATCAAAGGCGTTGGCGCCTCATCGGACGGTAAGTTTAAGAGTATTTATGCGCCGCGCCCCGAAGGCCAAGCTAAAGCATTGGAGCGCGCCTACGACGACGCGGGTTTTGCCCCGCACAGCATTGGCTTAGTTGAAGCCCATGGCACAGGTACTGCCGCGGGAGACGTGGCAGAATTCAATGGTTTAAAATCAGTATTTGCCCAAGGCAACGACACCAATCAGCATATCGCGTTAGGCTCAGTGAAATCCCAAGTGGGCCACACTAAATCCACCGCAGGTACTGCGGGGGTGATAAAAGCCGCACTGGCACTGCATCACAAGGTATTACCTGCAACCATTAACGTCAGCAAGCCTAATCCAAAACTGAATATCGAAAGCTCGCCATTCTATTTAAATACCGAAACGCGCCCTTGGCTGCAGCGCACTGACGGTACGCCGCGCCGTGCTGGCATAAGCTCCTTTGGTTTTGGCGGTACTAACTTCCACCTCGTATTAGAAGAATACAAACCCGAGCACAGCCGTGATGAGCAGTACCGTCAGCGCAGTGTGCCGCAGACGTTATTGTTTGCCGCCGCCAATAAAGCCGCGCTGCTTAGCGAGTTAAAAGCTGCGCTGAGCCAAAGCGTGAATACGAACGCCAATAAGAGCAGCGCTGCGAGCCTAAAGGCTATCGCTCAGCAATATCCGCTGCGCCCACTGACAGACACAGATGCCCGTTTAGGTTTTGTGGCTAAGGATATCCCTCAGCTGCAAGCTCAGTTAAATCAATCGATTGCGCATTTAGAAAGCGGGCACCTAGAAACCAGTGTCAGCGAGGCGTGGCAGCTACCTTCTGGGATCAGCTACCGCTCCCATGCCTTGCTCGCTAAAGATGAATCAAAGAAAGTGGCCGCTCTGTTTGCCGGCCAAGGTTCACAGTACCTGAACATGGGCCGCGAACTCGCCTGCCATTTCCCTGAAATGCGCCAACAAGTGATGGCCAGCGATAAGGTATTTGCTCACCACGGTCAAACTCCGTTATCCAATATCCTCTACCCTATTCCGGCATTCGATGCCGATGCGGTGAAAGCCCAAGAAGCGGCGCTGACCAATACTATGTTCGCCCAAAGCGCCATAGGTGCGGTTTCAATGGCGCAATATTCACTATTAACTCAGGCAGGTTTTGCCCCCGATATGGTGGCGGGTCACAGCTTTGGTGAATTGTCAGCCCTTTGCGCGGCTGGCGTGATTTCGAGTGTTGATTACGTCGAACTGGCCTTCGCCCGTGGGCACGCCATGGCGCAAACGCCAAATGATACTGGCGCTCAAGTCGATTTAGGAGCCATGTACGCCATCATCCTCAAACAAAAGAGTGATATCGATGCGCTTAATCGCTGTTTAGCCCAGTTTGATGGCGTTAAAATTGCCAACTACAACGCGCCGACGCAATTAGTCATCGCAGGTGGCACAGAGCAAACTCAGCTGGCCGCGAAAGCCATTAGTGAACTGGGCTTTAAAGCGATTGCCCTGCCCGTCTCTGGCGCGTTCCATACTCCATTGGTTGGGCACGCACAAAAGCCCTTTGCCAAGGCCATTGATAAAGCTAAATTCAGCGCGCCTTCAATCGCACTTTATGCCAACGGCACAGGTCAATTGCACCCAAGCGATGGCAAAGCGATTAAAGCAGAATTTAAACAGCACATGCTGCAATCGGTTCGCTTTAGCGAACAGCTGCAGGCTATGTATGATGCTGGCGCCCGTGTGTTTGTTGAGTTTGGCCCTAAGAACATACTGCAAAAGCTCGTTGAAAATACCTTAAGTGAACACTTAAATGAGCTTTGCCTTGTCAGCATGAACCCGAACCCTAAGGGCGACAGTGACAGTCAATTACGCTTAGCCTCAGTGCAACTCGCAGTAGCCGGTGTGGCGTTAACTGAGGTTGACCCCTATCAAGCCGTCACGCCACAGGAGATTGCCGAGCGTGAAGCGCCATCGGCGATGAACATCAAACTCACCGCCACTAACCATATCAGTGCCGCAACCCAAGCTAAGATGGCCAAATCCCTCGCCACAGGCAGCGTGACTAGCCAAGTGCAATATGTGGATCGCATCGTTGAAACGGTTGTCGAAAGAGAAGTCGAAAAAATCGTTGAGAGAGAAGTCATCGTCGAAAAAGTGGTTGAAAAAATAATAGAAGTGGAAGCGAATCAAGTGGCAACTGTTGAAATGAAACAAACATCCCCAAGCGTGACGCAAGGCTTAAGCAATCACCAGCAACAAGCGACGGCGCAGTTGAGCCCAAGCGTCAGCGGCGATGCATTAACGGCATTTTTCAGCGCACAATCTCAAGCGGCGCAGTTGCATCAACAGTTTTTAGCCATCCCACAGCAATATGGCGATACCTTCACGACACTGATGACTGAACAAGCCAAGATGGCAAGCCTTGGCATTGCAATCCCTGAAAGCCTGCAACGCTCGATGGAAATGTTCCACCAGCATCAAGCACAAACCCTGCAAAGCCACGCCGAATTTATGCAACTGCAAAGCAGTAGCAGCCAAGCGGCCTTGGCCATGCTAAACAATGCGCCGATTAACTTTACCCCAGCGGTTGCAAGTCAGCCACGAGCAACTGCGCCGGCTCCTGCACCTGTTGCTGCATCGACAGTGGCACACAATGCCGCACCAGTAGCGACTCAAGCTGTTGCGGCGAGACCCGCGGTTAGCACACCTGTTGCGCCTGTGGTGCAAACCGCTCCCGTTGCTTATACGCCTGAGGTAACAGTACAAGTGGCGCCTGCAGCTCCTGCTCCTGAATTAGTCATGCCTGCTGTGGTGATGCCAGAAGTGACACCTGTGGCACCAACAACGAACGGTTTAAGTGCTGAAAAAGTACAGCAAACAATGATGGCTGTGGTTGCCGATAAGACAGGCTACCCCACTGAAATGCTAGAACTTGGCATGGATATGGAAGCCGATCTAGGTATCGATTCGATCAAGCGCGTTGAAATCCTAGGCACAGTGCAAGACGCACTGCCGGGTTTACCAGAGCTCAGCCCAGAAGATCTGGCCGAGTGTCGCACCTTGGGTGAAATCGTTGACTATATGAATAGCAAATTACCAGCAGCGGGAGCTATTGCTTCGACAGCTGCGCCAGTTGCTCAAACCATTGCAATTACTGCATCTAACGCTTTAAGCGCTGCATTAGTACAACAAACCATGATGGCTGTGGTGGCCGACAAGACAGGCTACCCCACTGAAATGCTGGAGCTCAGCATGGATATGGAAGCCGATTTAGGTATCGACTCTATCAAGCGCGTTGAAATCTTAGGCACAGTACAAGATGAACTGCCGGGCTTACCTGAACTCAGCCCAGAAGATTTGGCCGAGTGTCGTACCTTGGGTGAAATCGTTAGCTATATGAATAGCAAATTACCAGCAGCGGTGGCTATTGCTTCGACAGCTGCGCCAGTTGCTCAAACCATTACAGCTCCTGCCGCAAGCGGTTTAAGCGCTGCCTTAGTGCAACAAACCATGATGGCTGTGGTGGCTGACAAGACAGGTTACCCCACTGAAATGCTGGAGCTCAGCATGGATATGGAAGCCGATCTAGGTATTGATTCGATTAAGCGCGTTGAAATCCTAGGCACAGTGCAAGATGAACTGCCGGGCTTACCTGAGCTGAATCCTGAAGATCTCGCCGAATGTCGTACCTTGGGTGAAATCGTAAGCTATATGAATAGCAAGCTGCCCGCTGCGGGATCTGTTATTGCTACGCCGATTACAACAGCAAATGTAGTCACTCAAGTTGTCACAGCCGTACCTGCCGTTAACGGTTTAAGCGCTGCATTAGTTCAACAAACCATGATGTCTGTGGTGGCAGACAAGACAGGCTACCCCACTGAAATGCTGGAACTCAGCATGGATATGGAAGCCGATCTAGGTATCGATTCTATCAAGCGCGTTGAAATCCTAGGCACAGTGCAAGACGAACTGCCGGGCTTACCTGAGCTGAATCCTGAAGATCTGGCCGAGTGTCGTACCTTAGGTGAAATCGTTATGCTCTTTTCGCAAGATTTAGGGCAAGGCAAGCTAGACCAGGATAATGCGGCAAATATGGTAAACGTCACTGTCGCAGCTGAACCTACTATCGATTTGCTACCACATGATTTCCCCCCACACAGTGAGGTAGTGCTAAAAAAGTTGCCAGCGGCGGCTGAGCTAACGCAACTATCAGCACAAGGTGAGTCACAAAAGGCAGCGCAACAGGCTCTAACACGCGTTTTTGCTAAAGATGCCTGCATTATCATCGCTGATGATGGTCACAATGCCGGCGTACTTGCCGAGAAATTGCATGCTCAAGGTCTCAAGGTCGCGGTTGTGCGCTCACCAGAAAGCCTTGTAACTGGTGCATCGCCGCTTGATAGCCACATTGCCAGCTTTACCTTGGCGGCGATTGACGATGCTAGCATTAGCAGTGTCATTAATGAGATCAAAAACTTAGGCACAATTGCAGGCTTTATTCATCTGCAACCGCAACATAAAACCTCCGCCGATGCGAAAGGTTTAGTGTTGTCCAATGCCGCCAAAGCGTCGGTCGAGCAAGCCTTCTTGTTCGCTAAACACTTGCAACCTTTGTTGGTCACTGGACAAAGTAGCTTTATCAGCGTCAGTCGTATCGACGGCGGATTTGGCTACCTCAACCACAGCCAAATTGCCAATAGCGAATTAAACCAAGCAGCGTTATCAGGCCTGACGAAAACCTTAAGCCACGAGTGGCCAAGTGTGCATTGCCGCGCCTTAGATATCGCGCCCGCACTTGATGCCAAACAACTGGCCAATGCAGTGATCGCAGAGCTATTTGCAACAGATAAGTTATTTGCAACCGATAAGCTATTAGAAGTCGGTGTTAGCCAAGGCGCAGCCCAAGCACTTGAGCGCGTGACCTTAGTGGCAGGCAAGGCCTATACCCGCCACGGCGCGGCGAACTTAACGAGTGCAGATAAAATTCTGGTGACCGGCGGCGCAAAAGGCGTGACCTTTGAATGTGCGCTAAGTTTGGCCAAACGCAGCAAGGCGCACTTTATCCTTGCCGGCAGAAGCAGCCAACAAGCGATTCCCGCTTGGGCACAGGGCAAAAATAACAGTGAACTCAAAGCCGCTGCCATCGCCCACATCCAAAGCTTGGGCGAGAAACCCACGCCAAAACAAGTGGATGCCTTAGTATGGCCAGTGCAAAGCAGCCTAGAAATTGCAGCCGCACTAGAAGCCTTTTCCGCGGTAGGCGCCAGCGCCGAGTACTTAAGTCTCGATGTTAACAACCCAGATGCCATCGCCAGCACTATAGTGCCGATCACTGAGTTGTCGCCTATTACTGGCATCATCCATGGTGCGGGCGTACTCGCCGATAAACACATCCAAGACAAAACCTTAGATGAGTTAGCACGGGTGTATGGCACTAAGGTCACTGGCATTAGCAATCTGCTAGCCGCACTGGATTTAGATAAGTTAAAACTGGTTGCCCTGTTCTCATCGGCGGCGGGTTTTTACGGCAATACTGGCCAAAGCGATTACGCTATGTCCAACGACATACTCAACAAAGCCGCACTGCAACTGGCGCAGCAACTGCCAAATGCCAAAGTGATGAGCTTCGATTGGGGTCCGTGGGACGGCGGCATGGTGAATCCTGCGCTGAAAAAGATGTTTATCGATCGCGGTGTGTATGTGATCCCGTTAAAGGCGGGTGCAGAGCTATTTGCCAGCCAATTACTGAGCAACACAGGTGCACAATTGCTGGTTGGTACTGATATGCAAGGCACAGTTCCAAGTGACGAACCAGCAACTCAAGGTCGCAATCTAAAAAAGCCTGAAGCGGATCTGACCACTGACGCGTCGGATCCGCATGCTTTGGCATCAACACTTGCTGCAATCGCTTTCACACAAACAGTAAAACTGCAGCGCACACTGGACCCTAAGGCAATGATCTTTATTGAAGATCATTGCATTAATGGTAATCCCGTATTGCCAACTGTGTGCGCAATTCAGTGGATGCGTGAAGCCGCCTTTGACGTGCTTAAGCAGCCTGTCAAAGTGCAAAGCTACAAGCTGTTGAAGGGCATTATTTTCGACACTGCCGTGTTACAAAATGGAGTGTTAGAAAGTGCAGCACCCATCACGCTGGAACTTGAACTAACGCCCTTGGATAATGCACAAACATTCAATGCCTTAATCAGCTTTGAAGGTCGTCCGCAATATCAAGCCATCCTAGTCGTTGATGATGCAGCTAGCGAACACTTAGCCACTAACAGCAAAGCAACTGCCTTTGACGCGCAAAGCTTGGCAGGACTTTCTGCCATCACAACCGCGAGCCGCCTTTACAGCGACGGCACGCTGTTCCACGGCCCAAGACTGCAAGGTATTGAGTCAGTGTTGAAATTTGACGATGCGAGCTTAGTCGCCAAGGTGAGCCTACCCCATGTTGCGTTAGCGGACTGCGGGGATTTTGTGCCCAATCTCACGCCTAAAGGCTCACAAGCCTTTGCAGAAGATTTGCTGCTGCAGGGGATGCTGGTGTGGGCACGACTCAAATATGGCGCGGCAAGTTTGCCATCAAGCATTGGTGAGTTTATTTCCCATGCGCCGTTTGCCTTTGGTGATAATGGCTATCTCGTGCTCGAGGTGGTAAAACACTCTGGCCGTGCCCTTGAAGCCAATATCGCGCTATATCATCAAGATGGCCGTTTAAGCTGCGAGATGAACAATGCCAAAGTCACCATCAGCAAAAACCTTAACGGTGCATTCTTAGCCAATAAAGTTGCGAATAAAGTTGCGAATAAAGTTGCTAATAAAAGCATGGAAAGCGTGGAGGCAAAAGTCGAGTGAACTTAGCCTCTCCTTTAGCAACGACAAATAGCGCCAAGCCACTGCGTATTGCAGTGCTGCTTGGCGATGCGCTCAGCCTTGACTCTCACTCTGCCCAAGTATTAGGGAGATTTGCGGAACATGAAAGCGTTCAGATTTTCGCTTTAGATGTCAACCAATCAACAGTACATGGGCCGACAGCTCATGAACCAAGAGTACCTGAACAAAGCTCGCTTACTGCATTATTGAGCCAAGCTGTGGCGGCCATTGAGCAAGACAAGCTGGTTGAATTGATATTCAATGATGGCAATCTGCCCCAGCCTTTGACTCAGTCTTTATATTTGCTCGATGGTTTAACCGCTGCCAAACTGCGCCTTCACGCCCACGCGTTTATTGCAGGCTTTGCCGCTGGTAATGAGGCAACAAGTGGCGTGAATGCGGCTGTTGCTAACACGGCGGCTGTTGCTAATGCGGCAGCTGTTGCTAATGCGGCATTGGCGGCGGCAAAGCGCAGTCCAGCACAAACCGTTCAGTATCAGATGGTCGCCAACACGCTCAACGAGGCATTTGTTGCGCTGCGCCAAGGCATAACCGCCCTCGCCGCGCGCACACAAGTGCCGCTTCATGGCAAAGAAGGGGAAAATCAGCAAACGGGCTATTGGTTTAGCGACCAACATCAAGCGCGGGTGTTGTGCCTAAATCTTGTCGCAAAAACGTCAAATCAAACGGATGAGCTTCGACATCTAAACCAAAGTATTGTGCTGACCCAAGGCACACAAGTTATCGCGCCCAAAGCTCTTGTTGATGAAAACCGGCTGTTTGTGCCGATAAGTGCTGACAATATTGATGAACTCATAACGCAAGTATTGCGACTAGCTAACACAGTAGAAAATGGTGCGGGCACACTGGAAAATTGCGCCGGCTTTCGCACTGAGCAACTCAAACCTTGGTTTGAACGCTATGATGCCAACGCATCACTGGCATTAGTCTTGATGGCGGCATCGATTGACGATCTGAAACTTGAAGCCAAAGCTATGCTTTCGGCCCTTGAAAATGATGCGGTTCGTCATCAGGGTCAAGCCTTTAAGACCCCTGCGGGCAGCTGTTTTACCGCTAAACCCCTAGGCGATGCGGGACTGACTTTCGTGTATCCTGGCGTTGGTACGGTTTACGCCAATATGTTCAATAACTTGCATGAGTATTTCCCTGCGCTGTATCACCAGCTAGAACGTGAAGGCGATTTAAGCGCCATGCTGCAATCTCCGCTGATTTATACGGCAGATGTTAAAGCCGCGGCCAACATGAGCCTAAGCCAGCAAGCGATTAGCGGCGTGGGAGCCAGTTATTTATTCACTAAATTGCTCACGCAAGTCTTTAATATTAAGCCAAAAATGGCGCTCGGTTACTCTATGGGCGAAGCCGCCATGTGGGCCAGTCTTGATGTATGGCAAACCCCGCACGCAATGATCAACGCCACCGAAAATAGCGATATTTTCAATCATGCCATTTCTGGCGAGCTAACCGCAGTGCGCCGGGCATGGCAGCTTGCGGATGATGAAGCCATAGTGTGGAACAGCTTTGTAGTGCGCGCTGATAGCCATGAAATCAAGGCATTATTGCCAGAGTTCCCTCGCGCTTATTTAGCCATCATTCAAGGTGATACTTGCGTCATTGCAGGCTGCGAAACAAGCTGTAAAGCTCTGCTTGCCACGTTAGGCAAACGCGGCATTGCTGCTAATCGCGTCACGGCAATGCATACCCCGCCCGCCATGTTAGTCCATGGGCAAGTACAAGATTTCTATACGCAAGCGCTAAAACCTGAGGCGCTGAAACCTAAGGCGCAGGAAGCGGCGGCGCAAGACTCGCCTATTCGCTTTATCAGCGCAGCGCAAACTGCGCCAGTCACCCTTGATAGCGCAAGCATCGGCCGCGCGATTGCCGATACCTTTTGTTCGCCACTCGACTTTAGTGCGCTCATTAAAAATGCCACCGAGCAAGGCGCAAGGCTATTTGTCGAAGTGGGCGCCGATAGGCAAACCAGCACGCTCATAGATAAAATCAACCATGCCCATGCAGGCCAAAGCACCGAGAACGCAACTACAGCCGCCATTGCCTGCAATGCCAAGGGTGCCGATGCGATTACCAGCTTACTCAAGTGTTTAGCTCAGCTGATAAGTCACAGAGTACCGCTGTCGCTCGCGCCGCTCATGCTGCCATTAAATGCTAACGCAGCCCCTTTATCATCAGCAGTATCACCACAAGGAGAACCCCTGTGAGTTCTCAGCATTCCCCTACTATTGATAACACTAGCGTGCCTATGGCTACGTCAAAAAGCACATCAAACAGTGCGTCAAAAATTGCGATCGTCGGTCTCGCGACTCAGTATCCCGACGCCGATAATCCGCAAACCTTCTGGCAAAATCTGCTGGATAAAAAAGACTCACGCAGCCAAATTAGCCGCGAGAAGCTCAATGCCAATCCCGCCGATTACCAAGGTGTGCAGGGTCAGTCTGATCGCTTTTACTGTGATAAGGGCGGCTACATCCAACACTTTGAGTTTGATGCCAAAGGTTATCAACTGCCGGAGTCCGCCTTTGACGGTTTAGATGAAAGCTTTTTATGGGCACTCGATTGCAGTCGTAAAGCCCTGCAAGACGCAGGGATTGCACCAAGCGATGCGGTACTGGCGCGCACAGGTGTCGTAATGGGAACCTTGTCGTTCCCCACCGCCCGCTCCAATGAATTATTTTTGCCTCTGTATCACCAAACCGTTGAAAAGGCGCTGCAAAACAAACTGAATCAAAGCGCGTTTCAACTGGCTGATTTTGGCAACTCAGTTAACGACCGCAATGCCAATAGTCAGACCTTAAACATCGCCAATGGCGCGGTTGCCCACACAGCCTCAAAGCTGGTCAGCGATGCACTCGATTTGGGTGGCACACAGTTGAGTCTGGACGCCGCCTGCGCCAGCTCGGTTTATGCGCTCAAACTCGCCTGTGATTATCTAACCACAGGCAAGGCCGATGTGATGCTAGCGGGCGCGGTCTCGGGCGCCGATCCCTTCTTTATCAACATGGGATTCTCGATTTTCCACGCCTATCCAGACCACGGTATTTCGGCGCCCTTTGATAGCAACAGCAAGGGCTTATTCGCCGGTGAAGGCGCTGGGGTGTTAGTGTTAAAACGCTTAGAAGATGCTGAGCGCGATGGCGATAACATCTATGCCGTCGTCAGCGGTATTGGTTTATCGAACGACGGTAAAGGCCAGTTTGTATTAAGCCCCAACAGCAAGGGCCAAGTGCAAGCCTTCGAGCGCGCCTACAGTGCGGCAAACACTCAGCCCGCGAATATCGAAGTGATTGAATGCCACGCTACGGGCACACCGCTTGGAGATAAGGTCGAACTCGCCTCGATGGAGCGCTTTTTTGAGGACAAACTTGCGGGCTCTGCTGTGCCGCTGATCGGCTCGGCAAAATCCAACTTAGGCCATTTACTCACGGCCGCGGGCATGCCGGGGATCATGAAGATGATTTTTGCCATGCGCTCGGGCCGCTTGCCGCCCAGCATTAATTTATCGGCGCCGATATTCTCACCTAAGGGGTTGTTTAGCGGTAAAAACCTCCCGACAGAAATGCATGCGTGGCCTGATAAAGCTGGCAATGACCGACGCCATGCGGGTGTTTCTGTGTTTGGTTTTGGCGGCTGTAACGCGCATTTGTTGCTGGAATCCTATGTACCGACAAATATCAGTAGCCAGCATACGCAGAGTGCAGCTCAAGTCAGTTATCAGCACACGCCGTTAACTATCATTGGCTTAGCATCGCACTTTGGGCCTTTATCTTCGATTAATGCACTGGATAACGCGATTAGCTCTCAGCAAAACGCCTTCATTCCACTGCCTAAAAAACGTTGGAAAGGCTTAGATAAACATCCTGACATCTTAGCTAACTTTGGCTTGCCTGCTGTACCGCAGGGCGCCTATATCGACCAGTTCGATTTTGACTTCCTGCGCTTTAAAGTGCCGCCTAATGAGGACGATCGCCTGATCTCCCAGCAACTGCTGCTGATCAAAGTGGCCGATGAAGCGATTCGTGATGCCAATCTAAAACCCGGTGGTAAAGTGGCCGTATTAGTGGCGATGGAAACTGAGCTTGAATTACACCAGTTCCGTGGCCGGGTGAATCTGCACACGCAATTGGCGGACAGCCTTAAAAAGCAAGGGATAACACTCACGCAAGCTGAGTATCTCGCCCTTGAAAAAATAGCCATGGATAGTGTGCTCGATGCCGCCAAACTGAACCAATATACTAGCTTTATTGGCAACATCATGGCGTCACGCATCGCATCCCTGTGGGACTTTAACGGCCCCGCCTTTACCATTTCGGCGGCCGAGCTTTCAGTCGCCCGCTGTATCGATGTGGCCGAAAACCTGTTATCCCAAGAATCCTTAGATGCCGTAGTGATCGCCGCCGTCGATTTAAGTGGCAGTCTCGAGCAAGTGATCCTCAAAAACGCCGTATCGCCTGTAGCATTAAATGCAACAGACACTGGCTGGAAAGTCGGTGAAGGTGCAGGTGCGCTGGTACTCACTGCTGAAAATTCAAATACGAATGCTCAGCTTAATGCTGCGAATAGCAACAGTTATGGTCACATTAGCGGCCAAGTATTTGGCGCTATATATGACCCACAAGGCAACAGCAACACGGCGCGAATTTGCGATAACTTGTTAACTCAAGCCAAAGTGAATAGCAGCCAGATTAGCTTGATTGAAACCAGTATTGCGGTTGAGCAACTTGCCGATTCAGAGTTGGAACTCAATACCCTGTTGCCAAGAGTGAGTGAGCGCAGCCAAGCCGCAGACACCTTAGGCCATAACTTTGCGGCGGCGGGAATGGCGAGTATGTTAAGCGCCCTGCTTCAGTTAAAAAATCAAATTCAGCTTAAAAACCAAGCGCAGCACGCGCTCGTAGCCACCTTTAGCCAAGGTAAATGCGCGCAGTTATTGCTCAGCCAAAGTGCTACGCAAGCGCACAGTTTGCAACAAAGACTCGCGCAAGACTTAACGCTTTCTGAGCAAAAACACTTGATAAAACAAGTGACGCTCGGAGGCCGCGATATCTATCAGCATATCCTGGATACGCCGCTCGCTGACCTTGATGCAATACAACAAAAAGCCCAAGCCATGACGGTATTGCCAGCGCGCAGCCAACGCAAGCATTTGGCCCAAATAGCAAGCAAAGACACTAATCGCTTTGCAACAAGCAGCCCAACTACGGCGCTACCAAAAGAGACATTAAGCAGCATGCCAATAAATGCCCTAAGCACGCCCAACAACACTGCCGCTCACGCAGCTCTAAAAGACGCGGCATTTTTACGTAATCAGCAACTCGCCCGTGAAGCACATTTAGCCTTTTTGCAAAGCCGTGCGCAGGGCTTAAAACTGGCCGATACCTTGATGAAAGCCCAGCTTGCCAACGAGTTAGCCGTCAATGGCCAAGCGACGCCAGCGGAGCAGCAAGCCATTGTTCAGGCATCTGCGACAGAGGTTCTTCCACATACTGCACTTTATCCAAACCAAGTGCTTTATCCAAACCATGCAAAAGTGCCTGAATACACGCCGCCAACGCCGATAAGCAAACCTTGTATTTGGGATTATGCGGATTTGGTCGAGTACGCCGAAGGTGATATCGCTAAGGTTTTTGGCCCAGATTACGCCATTATCGACAGCTATTCGCGCCGTGTGCGCCTGCCAACCACGGACTATTTGTTGGTGTCTCGGGTAACGAAATTAAACGCCCAGATGAACCGATATGAGCCTTGCACTATGACCACAGAATACGACATTCCTGTCGATGCACCCTATTTGGTCGATGGCCAAATCCCTTGGGCCGTGGCGGTCGAATCGGGTCAATGCGACTTAATGCTGATCAGCTACTTAGGTATCGACTTTGAAAACAAGGGCGAACGCGTTTATCGCCTACTCGATTGTACTCTGACCTTCCTTGGCGACTTACCCCGTGGTGGCGACACTTTGCGCTACGACATATCCATCAACAACTTTGCCCGTAATGGCGATACCTTGTTGTTCTTCTTCTCCTACGAATGTTTCGTGGGCGATAAGCTGATCCTGAAAATGGATGGCGGCTGCGCCGGCTTCTTCACCGACAAGGAACTCGCCGACGGCAAGGGCGTTATTCGCACCGAAGCCGAAATCAAAGCCCGTAACCTTGCGCTCAATAATCCGAATAAACCGCGCTTTAATCCGCTGCTTAACTGCGCGCAAAACCAATTTGATTACAGCCAAATCCATAAATTACTCGGCGCCGATATCGGTGGCTGTTTTGGCGGTGCCCATGCGGCGCATCAAGCCCAATATGGGTTGCAGCCCTCTTTATGTTTTGCCTCTGAAAAATTCCTGATGATTGAACAGGTCAGCAATCTTGAGGTGCATGGCGGCGCGTGGGGCTTAGGTTCAGTTGAAGGCCATAAGCAGCTCGAAGCCGACCATTGGTATTTCCCGTGTCATTTCAAGGGCGATCAAGTGATGGCGGGGTCATTAATGGCCGAAGGCTGTGGTCAATTACTGCAATTCTTTATGCTGCACATTGGAATGCACGCCAGCACAGAAGAAGGGGGCGTCAAAAACGGTCGTTTCCAACCGCTCGAAAACGCCTCTCAAAAAGTGCGCTGTCGCGGTCAAGTGTTGCCGCAATCTGGCCTGCTCACCTATCGCATGGAAATCACCGAAATCGGCATGAGTCCACGCCCGTATGCGAAGGCGAATATCGATATTCTGCTCAATGGCAAAGTGGTGGTGGATTTCCAAAACCTTGGGGTGATGATCAAAGAAGAAGCCGAATGCACCCGCTACCTTGCGGATAACGATGCCAGCACAGCTAATAAGAATGCGCCGCTTACCTCGACAACACCAATATCCTTAGCGGCGCCGCTAATGGCCCAGCAGCCCGATTTAACTGCGCCAACCAATAAAGGCGTAGTGCCGCTTAAGCATGTACCTGCGCCAGTCGCGCCAGCGGATTCAAAGTATGCTAACCGCGTGCCCGATACCCTGCCGTTCACGCCTTACCACATGTTCGAATTTGCCACTGGCGACATCGAAAACTGCTTCGGCCCCGATTTCAGCATCTATCGCGGCCTTATTCCACCGCGCACGCCTTGCGGTGATTTGCAGCTCACGACTCGCGTCATTGCGATTGACGGCAAACGCGACGAGCTGAAAAAGCCTTCGTCTTGCATCGCCGAATACGAAGTGCCAGCAAACGCTTGGTATTACACTAAAAACAGCCATCAAGCTGTGATGCCCTATTCTGTGCTGATGGAAATATCACTGCAGCCAAATGGCTTTATCTCAGGCTATATGGGTACCACCTTGGGTTTCCCCGGCCAAGAGCTGTTCTTCCGTAACTTAGACGGTAGCGGTAAGTTGCTGCGCCATGTGGATTTACGCGGCAAAACCATAGTGAACGACTCACGTTTGTTATCGACTGTAATTGCTGGCAGTAACATCATCCAGAATTTTAGTTTTGAATTAAGCTGCGATGGCGAGCCTTTCTACCAAGGTAAAGCGGTATTTGGTTACTTCAAGGGCGATGCACTGAAAAACCAACTTGGGATAGACAACGGCAAGACAACTCAGCCTTGGCATGTGCAAAATGGCATAGCGGCCGATAGCCAAATCAATCTGTTAGATAAACAACATCGCAGCTTTAACGCCCCACAAGGCCAGCCACATTACCGTTTAGCGGGCGGTCAACTTAACTTTATCGACAAGGCCGAAATCGTAAAAGCCGGCGGTAAAGCGGGCCTTGGCTATTTATACGCCGAGCGCACCATTGACCCGAGTGATTGGTTCTTCCAATTCCATTTCCATCAAGATCCGGTAATGCCAGGCTCATTAGGGGTTGAAGCAATTATCGAGCTGATGCAAACCTATGCGATTGACCAAGACCTTGGTGCGGGTTTTAAGAGTCCTAAATTTGGCCAGATTTTATCGGATATCAAATGGAAATATCGCGGCCAAATTAACCCATTAAACAAGCAGATGTCGCTGGATGTTCACATTACCAGCGTGACAGACGACAATGGCAAACGCATCATTATGGGCGATGCCAACTTGAGTAAAGATGGCCTGCGAATTTATGAAGTCAAAGATATCGCCATCTGTATTGAAGAAGCCTAATGGTTTTGCCTTGTTAAACAGAGACGAATAACACATATCGCATAACAAATAATGTTGCCGCCTTAGCCTGATAACATAAGCCAGATAACATAAGCTAGATAGCCAAAGGCGGCACTAAAAATGAGAACACCTATGATTAGCCATACTCTCGATCAATTTAATAGCAATAACGAAAAACTCAGTCCTTGGCCGTGGCAAGTCAATGATGCAGCGCTGAGCTTTGATATCGACTCATTAGGCAAAAAACTCAAAGACTTAAGCCAAGCCTGTTACTTAGTGAATCACAGTGAAAAAGGCTTAGGCATAGCGCAAACGGCCGAAGTCACCACAAGCGACAGCCAAGCGCCATTGGGCTCACACCCCGTCAGCGCCTTTGCCCCTGCCCTTGGCACCCAAAGTTTAGGCGACAGTAATTTTCGCCGCGTACACGGGGTTAAATACGCTTACTACGCTGGCGCTATGGCCAACGGTATTGCCTCAGAAGAGCTGGTTATCGCGCTGGGTCAAGCGGGCATTTTGTGCTCATTTGGCGCGGCAGGGTTAATTCCATCCCGTGTTGAAGCGGCCATTACCCGCATTCAAGCGGCGCTGCCCAATGGTCCCTACGCCTTTAACTTGATCCACAGCCCAAGCGAGCCCGCATTAGAGCGCGGCAGTGTTGAGTTATTTTTAAAACATAAAGTGCGCACGGTCGAAGCCTCAGCATTTTTAGGTTTAACGCCGCAAATCGTCTATTACCGCGCGGCGGGTTTGAGCCGCGACGCACATGGCGACATCGTCATTGGCAACAAAGTCATCGCCAAAATCAGCCGCACCGAAGTCGCGACTAAATTTATGGAGCCGGCGCCTGCCAAAATCCTCCAGCAATTAGTGAGTGAAGGCCTTATCAGCCAAGACCAAATGGCGATGGCGCAACTTGTGCCCATGGCGGACGACATCACGGCCGAAGCCGACTCAGGCGGCCATACCGACAATCGCCCACTGGTCACGCTATTGCCGACGATTTTGGCGCTTAAAGATGAAATCCAAGCTAAGTATCAATACAAGACACCCATCCGTGTCGGAGCAGGCGGCGGCGTCGGCACACCCGATGCGGCACTCGCCACCTTCAACATGGGCGCGGCGTTTATTGTCACAGGTTCAATCAACCAAGCGTGTGTGGAGGCGGGCGCAAGTGAACACACCCGTAAGTTACTCGCCACCACAGAAATGGCCGATGTGACTATGGCACCTGCCGCCGATATGTTCGAAATGGGCGTGAAATTACAAGTGGTTAAGCGCGGTACTTTGTTCCCGATGCGCGCCAATAAGCTGTATGAAATCTATACCCGTTACGATTCGATTGATGCCATCCCTGCAGACGAGCGTAAAAAACTCGAAGAGCAAGTGTTTCGCTCATCACTCGATGACATTTGGGCGGGCACTGTCGCCCACTTTAACGAGCGCGATCCTAAACAAATCGAACGCGCACTGGATAACCCCAAACGTAAGATGGCGCTGATTTTCCGCTGGTATTTGGGTCTGTCGAGCCGCTGGTCAAACACAGGTGAAGCCGGCCGCGAAATGGATTACCAAATCTGGGCAGGCCCTGCGCTGGGGGCATTTAATGCGTGGGCCAAAGGCAGTTATTTAGATGACTATAAGGCCCGTAATGCGGTGGATTTAGCCAAACACTTAATGGTGGGCGCGGCTTATCAATCCCGGATTAACTTGCTGTTATCCCAAGGGGTTAGTATTCCAGTTAGCCTACAACGCTGGAAACCATTGCAACGCTGCTAACCCCGTTTGATCAAAGCCTATCGAGCAGGTTGAAGAAAACTTAACCTGCTCGTGTTTGGGTTCAATTTTTAGTTCAGTTTTTGGTTCAGTTTCTGCTCGACGTGCCACTTCAGTGGCACGCCGTAAACCCACCATCCTTGGGGGCTCAACGGAAAAATCCCTTTTCCCGATGGCTTACTAACACAACAGAAATTACCGCGACAATACTCGCCTGCAACCAATCGAATAAATGATGCCTAACTTAACAATGGGCCTGATTAAATCTTCTTCAAGACTTATCTAATTTCTGCGAGGGCGCGGCATAAAAACCTCCTTGTCTAATGCTTAACCAAAGCAGAGTAGGAGGTTAACTGTTACGCCATTTTAGGTTGGGTGTCCAAGCAAAAACCCAAGCAAAAACCGTGCAGATTTTGGGAACGGGAAATAGGACCACTGAAAGCTAACGCCAGATACAAGCTAAAATTCAGGCTCTGTGGCGGTTTCAAAACCAAACTGAAATTCATAGAAATGTTGGCCATTTTCGATATTGATGGCCATAGTGCCAGTTAACCCCTGCAACTCGCCCGCGCCTGAATGGGGAACGACTTCTAAGATCAGGCGATTTTGCCCGTCGGTCATAATGCCAAAGTGCTGTAGCACGAAACTGCCCTGCCTACCGCACAAGCTACCCACCACTTGCTCGATCGCCACATAATCCGCAGAGCCTTTTACTGCTGTCATAGCACTGAGCATTTCCCCTTGGCTGCGGGCTTCAAGTTCACCGTAAAAGGTTTTATCTAACGTCATTCTGCCAAGGGCCACACCATTAACGCCTGTTGCATAAGCGTTACTGGGGGTGAGTTTTACATCGAATTTTCCGCTGATTTGTTTTTTGTCCATCGCACTCTCCTTGTTTTGATCTTGAACTGTGCATTCCCAAGCTTTGGTGCCTCAAAAAGCCATAAACACCAAATCACATCTAGGACCTAAGCGAGTTTATCGGGCGAAAAATAACTTAACACAGGACTCTGGATAACCCTAATGTCCACTGGAGATCTGGGATTCACTTACAGTCATTTCAACCGTCTTAACGACTTTAGGCTCCTCAGACATAGCTTGGCTCGGCGCCCTATCTCGGTAAGTCACTGCTATTTTGTAAGGTGATTCAAATGGATATACAGGTTCGATACTATCGACTTCTATCCTGTCACCTAACATAACGCTGCCCAAATGCTTTAGAGTATTCTGGCTATAATCGAGGTTAAATAATCCAAGATACCAAAATACCCCTGAGCCTTGAGTCGTCACGATAAAGGGGGCGACAAAGGGCATGGTCTGCATTTTAGGATCATCCGAAATGGGTGCCTGATTTTCAGTATCGGGATTGAGTGCGGGATCAAAATTAAGTGGCGTAATACGCATATAGTCGAGTAAGACTCGCCCCTTCACTTCGCCATCCTGATAATCACCCATGGCAAATTCCGTTTGTTTAACCTTGATAAAATGGGTTAACACTACAGACTTATTCCCCTCAGGTAGTTTCACTTCAAAGGGGTTTGCGGTATTTAGGCTAAAGAGTTTACCCATAACCTCCGAGGCATTCGCCACAGGTTTAACCTCACTGGGTACTGCAAACTCGGGGGTGCTTAGCGCCTCATTTGCCACCGCATCGGCGTGCTTCTTCGCCATGGCCTCATCGTATTGCATCACCCCACCGTCTTCCATCACCATAAAAATATCATCATTGGTCATGTTGAAACGGTAAATACCCACAGCAAGAATGCCGAGCACAACGATGGTGGCGACTACGGTTAATTTTACAAATGTACTCATCTTCTTCCCCTTCCGATTCCACTCCTGTCCCCTATTTCACAGGGAAAAAGCAGTATTACAGATAGCCGTAAAAAACAAACCCATACACTGCATGAAACTTGATTTATTTTTGCTTTCGTCAGCCTAAGTTCAGCTAATGACGACGGGAGTAAGCAAGCGGTTTACATTCGCCATTAAAAACATCACTCGGCAGTTTTCAATAATAACCAGACTCAGGCTATAATCCCCGCGCTAAGGCCCATGCCCCTGTACTACACGCCCTAGCAGTTAGGCATTAAACGTTTATCCACTTAAAAGTTAAGGATCCCCTCGCCGATGACAAGCGCTTCTACTAGCCCCTTTGCCGTATTAAATCAAACCACGGCGACTTCGTTTAATGAGCAGAAAAATCTGATTAAGCGGGTATTTAAGGGTAAGCCAGTGCAATGTCCTCACTGTAACCAGACCCTTAAAGTGATATTGCCTGAGCAGGCAAAAACCGGGCAAGCCGCAGGAATATACTGCGCTAAAGGCTGCACCGACATCGAACTCGATATGGAAGCCGTCGCGGGACTCTAGCTCATTTGAATAAAAATCTTTAAATTAAACTTTTAAATTCAAGACTCTAAACCCCAAATATTAAGTTACAACCACGGGGATATTACATGAGCAGTATTAGGGGTAACTCGCCGTAACAGCACCTATTGCTTCGCGATTTATTGACATTGTTCAGACAAATTTCAGCTACTTCAAGGCTTAAGACACTTGCCATTGCCACTCGAGCAAGGGCTCAGTGCTCGCTTTTAAACCTCGGCTCAATGTGACGTTAAAGACACTCTCAGCGGGAATACCCCCCACGCCCTTAGGCGTACCTGTCATCACAATATCGCCATCCTCTAGGCTGATAAAAGCTTGCAACTCGGACAATATAGTCAAAGGTTTGTAGATCATTAAATCGATATGACCCTCTTGGACCAGCTTATCATTGATACTCAAGGTAAAATGCAGCGGCGCCTCGGCATCATCAATCGCCACAAAGGGGCTGAATAGCGCGGCACCATCGAAGGCCTTTGCCCGCTCCCAGGGCAATCCCTTAGCTTTTAACTTAGTTTGCAGATCACGTTTTGTGAGATCTAACCCAACGGCGACGCTGCTGAAACGGCCACCTTGGAACATAAAACACAGCTCGGTTTCATAGTGCAGGCTTTCACCTTGATGCTCGGCAAGCAGCTGGGACGAAATCGCCGAATTGGGCTTTAAAAACACGACCATATTCTCTGGCATTTCATTGCCTAGCTCATAGATATGCTCGACATAGTTGCGCCCAATACAAAGGATTTTACTCGGCGTTATCGCTTCATTAGCTAACATCACGGTTTTCATTTTCTGTCCTTCTTGTGGTTACTTAATGCCACTCGCTACTACAATCAAAACACATTATACAATTTTGCGCCTGCGACTCTCTGCTGCACTTAATTTTATATCTAAATAAAAACAATGTACTAGGGGTATGGCACGGCATAAAAATGCCCCACGAATGACCACTCTTTACAGGGCAGTTGCAGGCCAATGAAGGTATGCAGCAGAGCTAGGCACTGCTGCACGCTTTAAGTTATAGAGTTGATAGGTTCTAGGGATTAGGATCTAGGCCCTAAGCATATTCCATCAAAAATTCATCGAGTTGTTCGTTGGCGATCTCAATCTCATCCCCTTCAAACTGGGCGATATGGAACATGCCCTCACCTTCGTTAGTCACAGGGATATTGCTGATCCCTATGATAATGCCATCGGTTGGGGCACGTATCGCAACACTATCTCCGCCGTGGGGGCTGACGATATGGGCAATGATATAACCTTTGGTCACCCGCTGGCCGAGCTTAAGCTTCATATTCACTAAACCGTCGGATTCGCTACGCACCCAATAACTGCGAATGGCGCTAACACTCGCGCCCTTATTGCTGACCCGTCCTTTAAGCATGCCTAAACTACGCATCACATTGAGCACGCCCTTAAGGCCTGATTTTATTGATAATTCACTGAAGCGCAGCGCCTCGCCCGCCTCGTACAAAATACACGGAATCCCCTGCTGATTCGCGTAACCCCGCATGGAAACATTGCGCGCCTTAGAATGCATGATCAGCGGCGCACCAAAGGCATTGGCCATGGCGAGCATAGTTTCGTTATTCGTATCACAGCGAATTTGCGGCAGGTTGTCCCTGTGAATCGCGCCAGTATGTAAGTCGATCACATGGGTTGCATGGACTAATAATTGAGTGGCAAACAGGTTAGCTAATCGGCTTGCCAGCGCCCCCTTACTCGAACCCGGGAAGCAACGGTTAAGATCGCGCCTATCGGGTAAATAACGAGATTGTTGAATAAAACCAAATACATTCACAATAGGTACTACAAGTAAAGTGCCCGTCAAATTCTTGGGGTTCACTCTGGCTAATAACCGCCGACAAATTTCGATGCCATTGAGTTCATCCCCATGAATGGCGGCGCAAACCAGTAATGTCGGGCCGGGTTTGACGCCGTGAAACACTTCCACATGAATATCGAGTTGGGTATCGGTATATAACTTAGCGACGGGTAGCTTGATCCCAAGCTGAGTCCCCGCTGTGACTCGTTTTCCCGCTAATTCAAATGCTTCACGTCTTTTTACCATGGCAACTCCCTTGTATTATCAAATATTGTCCCGCGCGGATTATCCTGTTTGCCTATAGCGCTCGGCCAGCTATCAGCGGTTCTCTATCCCAAATATCAATGTGGGCAGATTACTACACTATTGCGGCTCAAATTGGGTCAGCCAAGATTTTAAAATCTGTAATAACATAGGCCTATCTTCAACGCTCACCCCTGCTAACAACGCACTCTGACATTGAATATGCTGCGGCAATGCCTTATCAATGAGCGCCTTGCCATCAAGTGTTAATGAGACATGCACGGCGCGACGATCTTCCTTACTGTGTGTCCGTTCAATTAAGCCTTTGTTTTCGAGTCGATCTAATCGGCTCGTCATAGCACCAGAGCTTAACATCATGCTCTGATAAAGCTGGGATGGCGAGAGGGTAAAGGGCTCACCCGATCGCCTTAACGTCGCCAGCACATCAAACTCGCCCTGACCTAAGCCAAATTCGCCATGACATTGCAGCAGGACCACTTCAATATATTTGGTTAAACGCGCGATTCGCCCGAGCACCCCCATAGGGATCAAATCTTCAGTCACCCCCTGTTGCTGCCACTGACCGACAATTCTATCGAGACCATCCGCTTGGGTGTTCATAGCCTCTTGGTCCTCGTTCGTTATACTAGCGATAGTGGGCTTAGTTTTAGTTGTCATCGGTTTTGTTGCCATAGGTTTAGTTGCCACGGGTTTATCTCTACGTAAAGATTCTTTGCATATTAGTCATTTTCAGGCTGAATTTAAATATCTTTATCGGGCCCTCGGTGCACAAATAACTGCTTCACTAGGCATAAAAAAACCGCCATGTCGATTAACGACTATGGCGGTTTTCTATTGTGTTGAGCTAAAAAAATCGAGCCCAGACTAAGCCAAACTTAAGACTTTTTAACGAAGCAGGTCAGGATCACAATCCGAGTGCCGTTAACACGACCTTCGATATGCTCTGGGTTGCTAGTCAAGGCAATGTTACGCACTGCTGTGCCGCGCTTAGCCACAAAACTCGTGCCTTTTACGTTTAAGTCTTTGATGATAACCACAGTATCGCCAGCGTTAAGCACTGCACCGTTACTGTCTAACGTTGGCGTCACATCGTCACCCGCTGCGGCAACTTCGGCATCACCCCAGGCTTTTAAGTCATCTTCCAGATACAGCATATCCAGCAAATCCTGCGCCCAGCTTTCACCATTTAAGCGCTTAAGCATACGGTATGACATCACTTGAACGGCCGGGACCGGGCTCCACATGCTGTCGTTCAGACAACGCCAATGATTCATGTCCATGGTATCTGGCGCAGCAATCTGGCCACTACAGGTTTCACAAATCATGATCTCATTTTCACGACCATCCGATGCGGGTAAGTCATAAATTGAAAGTTCGAGTTCGCTTGTGCAGAGCTCACACTTGCCGCCACAGCGACTTAGCAGTTCATTTTCAGTCATTTTTCTGTCTATATGCTTATTAAAACGCGGATTATGCCATAAATTGGCTTTTTACGGCAGGGGGCCTTGGCAAGATAACCTTATTTTTTATAAGTTTTATTTCACTAGTCCCCACAGCCTCGGCTATTAAGCTTTAAAATTCATAGGCTAAACTCAAGCGAACATCGCGCCCAGCGGCAGGGATCCCATCGGATAGAAATGGCACCACTTGCTGATTAGTGAGGTTTTTCACCATCAAACGCACACTAAGGCCCTTTAAGCGGGCTTGAGGCTCATAGGCAAAGTACACATTCTGCAGGAAGTAGTTCTCACTTGGCGACTCGGCATTAAAGATATCGCCATGGGGAACATTCGTCTGCGCATCATACCAAGCGCCCTGCCAAGCGACTGAAATATCCTCGCTAATATACATGCCTAAACGCAAACGAATATCGAGCGGCGCAATGTTGGCTAAATACTCGTCATCATCCAAACTATCCCTAAGTGAGCCATTGTGCTGCCCTTGCAGCCATGAAACCGCAAGATCACTGAACAGCTCTTGATAACGATATTGGCCTTCAAAATCAGCACCATAGATGTTGTAACCATCAAGATTTGTATAACCGCTTTGGATTAACTGGGTTTTATCTGACTTAGCGCCGCGGCGCTGGGCGATATCATCCCGACCGAGATTGGCAAACAATGTCAGTTGCGTCGACAGTCCATCATCATTGGCCAGCAGATGCTGGTGCTGCGTCATCAGCCCTAACTTGAAGGCGTGCAAGCGCTCGACATCAATCTCACGGCTCGTGCCTGTGACGCTGGCCTTGGCATATTGCACTGCATAAATCTCATCAACGACAGGTGCTTGCAGACTATAGGCGTAATCAAAGTTTACACGCGCCTGGGTTGTCAATTGATAATCTATGCCTAATCTCGGTGAAAACCCCGAATGATGGGTCGAGCTATAATCGTGGCCTGCATTGATATCGTTGTAATCGGGCGCAATATTTGGCTGACCTATGCTGTAGATATAGTCGTATCGCAGCGAAGGGGTGACGGTTAAGTCATTGGTGAGATGAATCGCATCCCGTACATAGGCGGCATAGGTATCTTGGCGACCTTCGGGTTGATAGTAAGGCGTATACCAGCCAAAGTTTTTTTCGGGACTCGTCTCATAGCTTTTATTAAACACCAGTGAAGTACGATCTAGGCTGCGATACTGTAAGCCTGCGGTGATCTCCTGATCGCCAACCAAACTCAAGTTATTGATATCAATGTAGTCACGCTTATAATCTAGCCAAGATTCATGGCCAAAGTTACCGACGGAAACCGTCATTTTCTCCCAGGCGATCTCGGGTCTTACCCAGTGACGTGCATTAGCAGAATGGGAAATCACCATTTGGGTATCGATCAGCGGATTACTGGGTGAATAGCGATAATTAGCCGACCAAGTGTTGTCTTCATAGGTGTTGTAGGCGGTAGTGGCATACAGCGCCTGCTCGTAGGAGCCATACTTTTTGATGTTGTAGTCTGAGATTGCTGGCATAGGGCCACGGCGGTTAGCCCAAGGTTTTCGGCCCTCATCGAGGTAATGGGTCAGGCTCAACGCTAATTGATGATCCCCCTGCGTATAATCAAGCTTTCCTAAGTAGTTATCTTGCTCATAGCCTGAATATTCAAATTCGTCGCCATTCGCTAACGTGACATTTCCGGCATCCCTGCGGGTTAAATGCAGCAGGCCAGACAAATGCGAATTCACCCGGCCATAGACTGTGCCTGTATAGCTTTCGGCATCGTTATTACTGGCGTAACTTGCTTTTACTCGTGCCCCAACAGATTGATCATACTTGAGAAAATCATCGGCAGATTTAGTGACCACATACATGGAACCGCCAAAACCGCCATTGCCAGAACGCACATCATGGGCTCCTTTGATCACTTCGACTCGCTTGATAAGATCCGGGTCGAGGAAAAATGAGCCGTAACGATACTGTTCAAAGCCCACGGGGGCATTATCCACATAGACGTTAAAGTCTTCGGTCTCGCCAAAACCCCAAATATTAATCCGCTCTCCGCCACTGCGAGTACCGCCATCAATATGGGCCCCCGCCATATCGTCAATCACTTCGGCAAAGGTCGTTGCCTGCATCTCCTCGATTTGCTCCATGGAGATAATAGCTTCCCCCGGTTTAGTCACTGTCATTGCACGGCGATATTGCTGCCCGTGAACCTGCATAATTTCAATCGGTTCCACCTTAGGCTCACCTAATACCTGTGCAGCTTGCAACGGCAGTGATGGCAATAAACATAATCCCATGAGCGACAGAGTGTTCTTCGCTTTCCATTTCCCAAACTTAGGCTGGCAACCCATTCAACATCTTCCTATTAACAAACCAATTAAAAATAGGGCGGCATTATAGACAGCTAGCACACAAATAAGAATGGATATCATTTAGCTTTACATGTAAATAACTAACTTACTGAAAACAAGATAGATCCAGCCACAGTGCAAAAATTTAAGTGAAGATCTTGCCGAAGGATGGCAGTATGAGTGGCATATTCAACCAGCTATCACCCTCTCGATAGTGCACGACTGGACAGCACAAGTGGGGCATGTTGGCGACTCGCCTCCTGTTTCACTCGTTTAATATGCATTTATAAGGTTCACCGATAATGGCCACGCTAACGACTCCTCTCCCCATAGCTACTGCTGCTACATTCAGCGCCGCCAGTATGCAATTTTTACAACAATTGGCACAAAACAACTCCCGCGAATGGTTTAAAGCCCATCAGGATGAGTACGAAAATACGGTACGTAGCCCAGCATTAGCCTTTATTGCCCACATTCAACCCCATATTATTGAACTGTCGCCAAGGCTCACTGCAGTGCCTAAAAAAGTGGGCGGCAGTTTAATGCGCCCTCAAAGGGATAGCCGCTTTAGCCACGATAAAACCCCCTATAAAACCAATGT
Organism: Shewanella sp. KJ2020; assembly: GCF_024197625.1. NCBI lineage: Bacteria > Pseudomonadati > Pseudomonadota > Gammaproteobacteria > Alteromonadales > Shewanellaceae > Shewanella > Shewanella sp. KJ2020. The sequence goes on from NZ_JAKUKD010000010.1 coordinate 73,737, forward strand.
CGGCATTCAGTTTCGTCACTTTCAGGGAAAGGATGTACATGCCCCCGGCTTATATCTGCATATTGCCGAAGAAGGTTGTTTTATTGCCGCGGGAATTTGGCATCCAGAATCAAAGGTCTTAAATGCCATTCGCACTTGTATTGATGAGAATCCCAACGGTTATAAAAAGGCGCTACAAACGCTTGAAAGTCATGGATTTAACATGGATGGAGACAGCTTAACTCGGCCGCCAAAGGGGTTTGATAAAAATCACCCTATGCTCACTGAGCTAAAACGCAAAGATTTTATTGCCATAAAGAATATCGCCTTTGAGGACCTCTGCCGCCCAGATGCCCCCCGTTTTTGTGCGGAGCAATTTGCGCATTGCACTCAATTGATGGCTTATCTGTGCTTCGCACTCGAGCTTGATTTCTAACCATAATATGGCCTAGACAACTTCAAACAAAAGCTAAAAGCTCAAGGATATTAGATGAAACTCTATGAACTAGCCCCTACGCCTAGCGCACGCCGCGTCAGTATTTTCCTCGCAGAAAAAGGTATCGATATCCCGAGGGTGAACGTCGATATCCGCGGAGGTGAAAATTTAAGTGCTGAATTTAAAGCTAAAAGTTTAAATGGCCGCATCCCGCTACTCGAACTCGATGATGGCAGCTACCTGTGTGAATCCGTTGCCATTTGCCGTTATTTAGATGAAATCTACCCGAGTGTTAACTCGCTGTTTGGCAATGATGCTCTCGAACGTGCCAAGATTGAAATGTGGCACCGGATCGTTGAACTACAGGGCCTAATGGTAGCATTTCAAGCCTTCCGTAATTTAAGCGGCATCTATAAAGACAGAGAAAACTATGTCGAAGCATGGGGCAAAGAATCCCGCCAAAGGGTGATTGACTTCCTCCCCACCTTAGACCAACAATTGGCCAAATCACCCTTTATCGCATGCGATAGATTCAGTGTCGCGGACATTTCCGCTTACGTTTTTATCAGCTTCATTAAGAATTTAGATATTGAAGTCGCGGATAATTTACCGCATCTCAAGGCTTGGTTTACAACAATGGCACAACGTCCAGCGATAGTGTCGTTAACCCCGAAAAAGTAGCCTAGCAGCCAAACTCGTAATCTAAGGGAACAACTATGATTGATTTATATACCGCCGCGACCCCTAACGGTTTTAAGATCTCCATCGCATTAGAAGAAATGGGGCTAGAGTACCGCGTCCATAAGCTAGATTTCAGCACCAATGAGCAAAAACAGCCCGAGTTTCTTGCCATCAATCCCAATGGCCGAATTCCCGCCATTATCGACCGCGACAACGACGATTTTGTGGTATTCGAATCGGGAGCGATTCTGCTATATCTTGCCGAAAAGACAGGTAAATTGCTGCCCGCCGATCCTAAAAAACGCTCTCAAGTGTTCCAATGGCTGATGTTCCAAATGAGTGGTGTTGGCCCCATGATGGGACAGGCCAATGTGTTTTACCGCTACTTCCCCGAAAAAATCCCCGCTGCCATTGACAGGTATCAAAAGGAAGGCAGGCGTTTATTCGAAGTGATGAACACGCAACTCTCGACAAATCGCTATCTTGCCGGTGATGAATATACAATTGCCGATATCGCGACTTGGCCTTGGGTGCGGATCCACGAGTGGAGCGGCATCAATATGGAAGGTCTGCCTCATCTGCAACGTTGGTTGGATGAATTAGCACTCAGACCCGCCTGCCAAAAGGGCATAGTCACGCCACCACCGGTGGAAATGAGTGATGAAGAACGGGCTAAGCAAATCCAAAAGATGGTAACCAAATAATTATCAACTAAACGGCCATTGTCCGATCGCCTGCCAATAGCCGTTAGATACAAAATCACTGAGCACCAGTGGCTAAAGCACTTAAAGCCCCGCAAGCTTAGGCTAAATAGGGGCTTTTTTACTGCCTGTTTTTAGGTAAAACTGCTACACTCTGCGCCACTTATTTTCTTCTCTGTGATGGCAATTATTCCCCCATTTGCCCCAATACAGGGACATGATTCAGGCTACATTTATGGGTAATCCAAACAGCTTCTCATCCGATAAAGCATTCAACTCAAACACATCATCGGCATTAAATGTAGAGGCAAACACTCCAGCGCAGAAACGCGCGCTCAGTTACGCCAGCACCATTAAGCAATTATTCGATGAAATTCAAAGCAGTAAAATGCCCGCGGACCGTATTCTGGCAAACTACTTTAGAGAACATAAAAAACACGGCTCCAAGGATCGTAAAATCATCCGTGAATCCTTGTTTAGCCTGTTTCGTTGGTGGGGTTGGTTTAAACAACTCGGTGAACCACAGTCCTCGGCCGTCTTCTTTGCCAACCTAAGTGCCAGTGCGCTACTCGAAGCCCATGCTTGGCAGGATATTGCCAGCGCTTGGCATGAGCTATCGCAATCAACCGTAGATTATCAGCAAGCACAGTTACTGAGTGTTGAAACTCTTAACGATAAATTAGCGCTGATGCGACAGCTATTTCCCGCTATTGAGTTTAAAGCGCAGGATTTATTACCCGATTGGTTCTGGCAGGTTTGCCCCCTTGATGCGGCGCAGCAAATGCAATTCATCGCCGCTATGTCCAGCCGTCCACCAATTTGGGGACGGGCACAGGGGATCACTAGTCAAGAGGCGGTAACACAACTGCAAGCACTCGGTATAGAGGCAAGCTGTGGCCACTACTTCAGCGATGCCATCAATCTTGGCAACAAGAGCATGAATCTTAATGAAATAACCCTATATAAAGACGGCAAGATTGAAATCCAAGATTTGGCTTCCCAGGTCATAGGGCAAATTTGCGCCCCAGCAGCCGATGCCCATTGGTGGGACACTTGTAGCGGAGCGGGTGGTAAAACACTGCAACTGCGCTCTTTAATGTTAGCCAAAACCGCGGCCCCCCACTCAACCGGCAGCATAGTCTCGTCGGATATTCGCGCCAATGCCCTAGAAGAGCTGAGCAAACGCGCCCAAAGAGCCCAATTTGACGGCATTAGCATCGCCCGTTGGAAGAGTGATGCCCTCCCCGTGCCTGCGGATCATTTCGACGGCGTATTAGTCGATGCCCCCTGTAGCTGCACTGGCACTTGGCGACGTAATCCCGATATGCGTTGGTTGGATGGTATTGAGGCCGTCACAGGTAAAGCCGCGCTGCAGCTCGATATTTTAAGCCGCAGTAGCAAAGCAGTGAAAGCCGGTGGCGTTCTCGTTTACGCTACGTGCTCCTTATCGCCCATCGAAAACCAAGATGTAGTGACGGCATTTTTACAGCAACATCCAGAGTTCACGCTCACGCCAATCCGTCATCCTTTTACCGGTGAACAAACAGAAATGTTGACCGTCTGGCCATTTGAAGCCAACAGTGATGGCATGTTTGTCGCCAAGATGCAGCGAAAGGTATAGCACTAACTCATTATTTTTTATCGGATCTTAGCGCCCAACATTATGGGCGCTAATCATCACCGCACCAAAACATTCACCGATATAGTTCTAAATACTAATTACATATCATATAGATAGGCGTAAAAAGTCACAAACCAATCCAGAGTAATCTTGAAAGTATAGATAGAGCACGATCTTGGACAAAACTTTTCACCATCAATGATGAAAAATTTCGCTTTAGCTTCATCTCACCTTTGGGTAAAAAGATCGGGTGCTGAGAATGGCACAGGTATTTTTGGAATTTTGACCATGTCACACTCCTATGAATTTGACGACGATGATGCGCCATGGGGCGATAACGTCAAAGGTAAACAAAAGAATAAACGCGTAAAACAACGTCGCAGGGATACTAAGCGCCGTTACTCTGACGAGACTGAGGTGGATTTTTATCAGCATAAATCAAAGTAGCGTGAATTATACTAATTTATTTCTTTAAATTAGTACCTTATGAAAGCCAGTCAAATCCGAGCAAGTTGGAAGCCCTCCAACTTGCTAGTTAAACCAGTCTCCTCTCCTGTTTTCCCGCTGTAACAAATCAATTGCAAAATCAATAGGCTAAATAGCTTATTTGCCCTATGCTTTTTAGAGCTGATTAACTCAACAATTAATGAGCTTAATATATTGATAATGATACAAAAATGACTCGCACCGGGTTTAAAGGATGATCCCATGGAAAAACAACGCCCCGATTTTATCTATCCCCAAGGCAGTATGTTAATGCACTCCCCTTTAGTACTGAATAAAGCCGATATGTACGGTTTTTTCCTGAAGGGGAAACGGGCAAATTTGCAACGCTCTATCGATAAAACCTTGAATCAAGTTGCCGGTAGTGCAATGTATTTTAAGGTGTTATCTCCCTATGTATTGACAACTTTTACTCAGATTGAAAAGGCTTATTCCGCTTACCCAGAAGACAGAGCCAAGGGCTGGATCCAAGAAACGGACATCATTACTTGGGTCATGGTCGGGCGGCAAGATAGCTGCGACAGTACAAATATAAGCCAAGTGTATTTTCAACCGCTGCACATTTGGGTAAACGATGCGATGGCCTTGATCAACGGCCGCGAACTCTTTGGTTATCCCAAATATTCCTGTGAATACACTATGCCAGCGGTCGGTGAGCCTCTGACGCGATTATCACTTGCAGCCAAAAGCTTTTTACATTTTTCACCTGAAACCGAACTCGCCCTGCATCCATTGATTGAAGTAAATTGTGATGCTAAGCCCGAGGCGCAGCTTTCAACCCTTGAGGCCATTACTCAAACCTGGCAGCTCTTTAAAGAACAGACGGATTTTATCCCAGAACTTGACCAGCTCGGCGAAGAGCAGCTATTTCAACTGTTGTTTAAACCCACCATCGAGCAAGTCTTCCTCAAACAGCTCCCAGACTCCTCTGGGCACAAAGCGGTGTATCAGGCCATAATCGCCGCCCCTGCCCAAGTGAATAAAGTGCACAGTGTTGCCTTACTCGACAATGATTTTGTCGCGACCATTTTTGATAACGCCAGCTTTCCTCTTAAGGACACCCTCGGGGTCGAGATTGGCGAGCAGCACGTATTACTGCCCTACCATGTGAACTTCGATTTTGAAGTGCCGCCCGGTGAAGTGTTAGTCGATAACTCCGAGATCAAAAAACAGAAAATCGCCATTCTCGGTGGCGGTGTCGCGGCAATGACAGCGGCCTGTTATCTCACCGACAAACCCGGTTGGCAGAATCAATATGACATTGATATCTATCAACTCGGTTGGCGTATCGGCGGTAAGGGGGCCAGTGGTCGCAATGCCGCCATGGGACAGAGGATCGAGGAACACGGGCTGCACATTTGGTTTGGTTTTTATCAAAACGCCTTCGCCTTAATGCGCAAAGCCTATGAAGAATTAGATAGGCCAGCAAACGCTCCGCTAGCAAGCTTTTTTGATGCCTTTAAACCCCATAATTTCATCGTATTACAGGAGGAAATCGATGGTCGCTCTGTAAGCTGGCCAATCACTTTCCCAACACTGCCCGGCATCCCCGGTGATGGCACCGAAACCCTCACCTTCTGGAAAGTGGTCAAAGCGGCCTTTGCTTGGATAAAGGAATGGCTCAAGGACATGGATGACCTGCTCGATGCCGATGAAAAAGCCATGGCAACCCCTAAAAACTGGTTAGATACCGACTGGTTCGAACGCTTAAGGGATAAGTTAGAGGATTCGGTCGAAGATGCTAAGGAGTCACTCGACGCGCTCGGCGATAAGCTAGAATGCCATTTTAATCAAATGATTGGCCGTGAATGCGATGAGCATGTGCACAGCGAAAGTGACGATGGACTGGTGGAATCGGCCGTCGATGCCCTGCACCAAAGGTTAGTAAAACGTTTCGGCGATCATTTAGATAATAATGATGAACTGCGCCACTTATATATCGCCGCCGATCTCGGGCTCACCATCCTTAAGGGCATGTTCGCCGACGATGTGTTTGAAAAGGGCTTCGACGCCATCAATGGCTATGACTACCGCGAATGGTTAACCCTGCACGGCGCGAGTCAAAAATATACCGTCGACAGTGCGCCCGTCCGCGGTTTTTACGACTTAGTGTTTGCCTATGAAAAAGGTAACTTCGACACACCCAATGTCGAGGCGGGTACGATTATCCGCGCCATGCTGCGTATCGCCCTGTGCTATCAAGGTGGCGTCATGTGGAAAATGCAGGCAGGTATGGGCGATGTAGTCTTTACCCCTTTTTACGAAGTGCTCAAACGCCGTGGGGTAAACTTCCACTACTTCAATCGAGTCGATAATCTCGAGTGCCGCGATCAAAGCATTCAAGCGATTGAAATTACTGAGCAAGTCGCGTTGGCGCCGACTGTCACCCGTTACAACCCCTTAGTCGATGTCAAAGGGCTTCCTTGCTGGCCGAGTACGCCCAATTATGCGCAGCTTGAGCCCGAACAAGCGGCGCTGCTTAAAGCCCATAATATCAATCTGGAACACTTCTGGAGCGATTGGGACAGCGTGTATGAGGCTCACTTTGGCAAAGCCCTGCCGAAAAAGCGCTTAGTCAAAGGGGTGGATTTCGACAAAGTGATCTTCGGTCTCTCCATAGGTTCTGTGCCCCATGTCGCCAGAGAAGTGATGGCGCAAAGCCCCGCCCTCTCACTCTGCGTTGATAAAGTGCAAACCGTTGCCACCCAAGCCTATCAACTGTGGATGAATCAAGATCTGAATGGAATAGGCTGGCCGAATTATTCTGAAGAGGGCGAAGAGCCAGTACTATCCGGTTTTACCGAGCCCTTCGATACTTGGGCATCGATGGATCAATTATTGGATAAAGAAGATTGGCGTGGTTTAGCGCCTAAAAATGCCAGTTATTTTTGCTCGGCATTACCCGTCACAGCCTACCCACCTCGCTCTGATGTGGAGTTCCAACAACGGAAAACCTTAGAAGCTAAAGCGGGTGCTATCCATCAGCTCACTACCGAAATCCATAAACTTTGGCAAGATGTCGGTGATAGCTTCCCCTGGGAATGGCTACACGATGATCAGAACCGCCAAGGCGAGGCTCGTTTCGATAGCCAATATTGGCGCGCCAATGTGGACCCATCCGAACGTTATGTCCTGTCGGTTAAGGGCAGTTCACAGTATCGCATCACCACAGATGGCACAGGGATAGATAACTTGTATATGACCGGGGATTGGATAAAAACAGGCCTCAATGCAGGCTGCGTCGAGGCAGCCACTATGGCGGGCATGCACACAGCTAAAGCCATCTGCGGCCACCCAGTAATAATCAAGGGGGAAAAGGATTTCTAGTTATTAGCAAATAAAACGGCGTGAATATTCCACGCCGTTTTATTTTAATAGGATGATTCACACCCTTAACTTAAATGTAGACTCGCATCGATACCTTGGGTTTGTGCATATTCTTGACGACGTTTTTCCATCCGAGATTGATATAAGCTGGTATCCGCTAATCGCAGCCATTCGTGGGGCTCTTCTACCTCAGTATTTAACGAGATCCCAAAACTAAACTGACAATCCCTAAACCCCTGCTCTGCCACCAGCGCCGTTAAATTTTTTAAGGTATTCAGCAAGGTTGAAGTCCCATTGGCGGGGAGAATAATCACAAATTCATCGCCGCTGATACGATACATTTTAAGGTGCGCAATATCCGTCGTTTGCAGCAACTGCACTAAGGTTTGCAGTAAACGATCTCCCTCTTGATGCCCTAAGGTATCATTAACTGCCTTTAAACTATCCACATTCAGTAGCACTAAGGCTAGGGATTGCACGGCTTTATTGGAAAAACCTAATTGTGAATTCATATACTCATCAAAGGCATACCTATTACCGACCCGGGTAAGCCCATCGAGACGTGCCTTTTCCCAAGCAATCCCCAACTCTTCGATATGGGCTTTGCGCTCCTCGGCCAATAGTTTGAGTTTATTGGCTAATGCGAGGGACAAGAGCAAGGCATCGGCCGTTCCTCCCATTAAGGTGGCAAGTTCGGCATGCTCAATAAAATCGGGGGTTATCCCCATATTGCCAGGCAAAATAATCACTGCGGGGAGCAATAGGCAAGTAAAAGCCAAGATAAAATAGCGTGCGGGAGCAAAACCCTTCATCAAACACACGTTACCGCAGGTGATCGCTAGGGCAATCCATAGCATGATCAGCACTGAGGCGATAATCGCCGTGTAGGATATCAACCAAATACTGGTGGGCAATGCCACAATGCAGGCAAACATCAGGCATTGACTCATTCGCCATAACCGAGGCGAATAGCTAGGTAATTGAAGAAAATGCTTGTAAAACATAATATTAAATATCGGCAAACCGATAAAAAACAGATGATGCAATTCGAGTAAATGGAAATTAAACAAGTGAGCGGGTAAATGGAAGGTCAGTGCCCATCCCCCAAAATACGCCAACACATAGAGGCCATAGTAGAGAAAGGCTTTATCAAAAATAGAGAAATAAATCAGTAAATTATAGAACGCAATAAACAATAATCCGCCCAAACATAACAGAACCGCCATGGCGAGTCTATCGGACACAAGTTGATGCTGATCCACACTCTGCAATGTGAGTTCTGGGGCCGATGAATAATAACGGCTACTGAGTTTGACGACTAACCAATAATCCGTGCCCATCTTGAGTTCGACCTTACGGCCATAATCGAACAAAAACTCATAGGGCGCACTATAACCACTGCGGGCATATTGAGCACTGCCATCACTGCCCAATAACCAATAATCGACAGATTCAACGATCGAATTACTCGCATCGATAACCCACTCATTTTGACGGCTATTGACTAACACTGGGGTGATCATCCAGTAATCTCCCCCCGTTAAACTGACCGATGTCGCCTCATCGAGTTGTCCCATCCAATGGGAGATCTCACTGTAGTTATTCGGCGGAGATTGCTTCACGTCGGCATGGAATAAATATGGAGAGTCCAGCGCAATTTCTGCGCTAAAGGCAAAGGGACTAAATATCCATAAAATCAGAAAAAAGCACCGGAACGTGATTTTTTTAAGTGTATTCATAGGTAAATGGGTTCGGATACTGGGTTATTTTCACATTAAAAATAAAATTAGAGCGTTAACTTTATGTATACCTCTAATTTTTTACAATCAGTTAGACTAAATTAGTCGGATATCAAATGTCTTATGGTGGTATTTTAGCCGTAACATCTAAGGCTCGACCTAAAATGCCCATATACGACCCAGACCCAATATTGACTTCTTATTGTGGAAACCATGCCCCCTCTACTGATGATTTTAGCTGCACAATTGTTAATTGCCAGCGGTAACCTTTTGGTCAAACTGCTGGAAACTGACGCCCCCGTTTTTCAACTTGTGCTTTATCGTCAGTTATTTGCCACTTTGTTAGTGCTCCCTTTTGTATGGCGTCTGCAGGGTAACCTTAAACTAAGCCCCTTTTATAAGGTGCACCTTGCCCGGGCGTTATTGATTGGACTTGGCAACGCTATCTTTATGCTCGCTATTATGCATCTCCCCTTAGCCACAGTAACCGCGGTGATTTATACCTCACCTTTATTACTTCTCGTGCTGTCGGCATTATTTTTAAATGAGCGCATTGGCTATCGACGTACCGTTGCCGGGATCATTGGTTTTAGTGGCATTTTACTTATCAGCCAACCAAGCGAATTTAACCTCTATATCGGCTTGGCCTTTTTCGGTGCCATGACATCAGCATTGAATAGCTTGATTTTAAAGGCCTATTCGACCCATGAACATCCTTTCTCCATGCTCTTTTGGTCTAATGCCTTTGCGATGATATTTCTGATACCGGCAACCCTATACGAAGGAGCCGATTTTAGTGTGTCGGTGGCCCAGGTGGGACTCACGTTAGGGCTATTTTATATTGGTATGACTTATCTCATCATACACGCCTATCGACGCGCCGATGCGAGCCAAATGGCGCCAGTGGAATACTCTGGATTGATCTTTGCCGCCCTATTCGGTTGGTGGATTTTGGATGAGGAATTGAGCTTAGTGATGCTAATCGGCATCGGGCTTGTGATTTTTTCATCCATACTCCCCAGCTACAGTGAGCTCAAGGCTAAATGGAAAAGCCGGCAAAGTTAATCCTTGGCCGGCTCTTTGCAATCACACAAACCCAATAAAAGCGGTCGATGGCTTAAAAACGGTATTTACCGCCGATGTAAATGCCATCTTCAAAGGTGAAATCACGGGCATTATCGTATTCAAAGGCGATTTTACGGTAACCGACATACAGCGCCATGTTTGGCGTGACACTGTACTGTACTTTTGAATCTAACTGGTAATAACCATCGACATTACCAAAGGACAAGACTTCTGGCGCGTAGTAAGCGGCGGCATGCAAGGAAATATTCGGTCCCATCGTTAGGATATAGCGACCGCCAACGGATATGGCACTGCCATTGGGTGCATCATCGGACCAAAGCTGGCTTAACTGTGCCCCCACTTCAAAATGATGCACGCCAGCATCATGGGTCATGTGCATTGCACCTTGGGCAATATGGCCACTCTCATCTGAATAGATATAGCCTAATACCGCATTGGTATCTTTATTCATCTGCAGTTCTAACTCGGTAGAAACCACATCGTTGTTTAACCCAAGATTAAATTCTGACGCACTCACTTGCAGCGCTGCTGCACTCAATAATAAGACACTTGCTACTCTGAACTTAGCCATAAAAACACCTCGATAATGACTGTGGGTAATGGCGCGGATCATACCGAATAAAAAAAGAAAATCTGCATATTTAGCTGAGAATAGCTGAGATTTTTGAGGTTTAGCGTTAACTAAAACATCTTCAAAACAACTGCAAAACGAACCGATTTCAATTTAAAAACATTTAAACTACTGGCACTCGATCTCCCACTAAAGATTGCATAGCGGTTTCAACATCGACATGCTCTTTAAGGGGTAAGTAATACCAACCCACAGTATTTCCTGTTCCCCGAATACTTAAATAATCACGCCAAAATTGAAAGCCCGCCTTCAGTAAATTCGCTCGACTTGAGGTATTCTCCGCACGAACGGTCGCAAATAACATGGCTATACCGAGGGACTTGGCGACTTCAATACGTTTGAGCGTTAATGCTTGCGCAATACCTTGGCGACGATAACAAGGGGAAACAACAAGATAACCAAGTTCACCAAGGTCACCAGCTCCAGCCTTAATCGCCGCACACCCGACAATATCCCCTTCAATTGTCTTCGCGAGGATCACCGCTCTTGAGTGGAAAAAGGATTCATGGTCTAACGGATGGGCATTATCATCACGGCTATCGACCAGAGTGGCGGCGAGGACTAAATCTTCTTGCTTATCACAAAGTACAAACTGAATACCATTCATGATTAGGTTAACTCATTGATATAAAATAACTGTTCTACATCACTCAAAGGTAAAGCAAGGTCGCCATGCCTAAGAAAGTGAAAAAGCCGACCACATCCGTCACCGTCGTTAAAATCACCGAACCGGAAAGCGCCGCATCTTGGTTAAATCTCTGCAATACCATAGGCACAAATACGCCAGCCAAGGCGGCTACCGCCATATTGATCAGAATCGCGCAGCCAATCACTATGCCTATCGTACTGTCATCAAACCACCAACCCGAGACGAGACCGATAACAATTGCCCATAAAGTACCGTTCACTATGCCGATACCCAGTTCGTTCTTCATCAGGGAAAACACGTTACCGGCGGAGATCTGCCCCATCGCCATACCGCGGATCATCAGAGTCAACGACTGACTCCCCGCAATTCCGCCCATGGAAGCCACAATCGGCATCAGTACGGCTAACGCAACGACTTGGGACAACACATTTTCGAATAAGCCAATCGTCGCCGAGGCTAAAAATGCCGTAAGCAAATTAATCCCAAGCCATATTGCACGGCGCTGGGCACCTTTCATAATCGGTGCGAACAAGTCGTCGGATTCATCCATACCCGCCGTTGCCATCAATTGCGACTCATAATGTTCACGCACTAACGCCGTAGCCGTTCGCAGCGTGACTCGGCCAATTAATTCACCAGACTCATCGATAACGGGTAATTCAATTTCGCGGCTGTGTTCGATAGCTTCGGCGGCTTCAAGCAAGGTTGCATCCGCCGTCAAGGCGCGGCTATCTTCAGATAAAATCGATACTAAGGGCTCATCGGGATCATGCTTAAAGATATCGTAGCGCCTAACCGTACCAAGATACTTATCTTGATCGTCAACAATAAACAAATTGTCGTTGCAATCGAGTTCAATTCGCCGGAAAAAGCGCTGCGCCTGAGCCACAGTCGCCTTATCACTGAGCACTAGCATTTGGTGATCGGTATAACGGCCGATTTCATTTTCAGAATATTGATCGTAAAGCTCAAAGCGCTGCCGCTGACGCTCGCCCATTTGTGCCAAGGCGCGGTCGGTAAAGCTCTCGGGGAGGTAATCACTCCACTCAATCAAATCCTCTGGACTTAATTGGGCAAATAACAGATCCACTTCGTTTTCGGGCATCTGCTTGAGGATCCCCATACGGGGATCAGCGCGCATCAAACTCAGTACTGTAACTCGCTCACTAAATTCAACTTGCTGCCAACGTTCATAACGTTCATCTAAGGGCAATGACTCGAGTGCCAGCGCAATAGTGCCAGGCTCTAGCTCATTTAAAATTTCGCTAAACACTTCGGCTTGTTCTTCGCCTTCAACTTCAGTGAGTTGTTGAACAACCTGCCCGACATCGGCCTGAGTGTTTGTTTCATATTCGGCTTCATGTTCAGTCACATAAATGCCCTTCTTTCACAATAAAATTAACGTAACTATATTGATATTTAAGAAAATTAGCAAATACCCAAAATAAATTGCGCACAAGTATATTGTTAGAAATTTATATATTGTTTATGCTAACGCAGACCACTAAAGGAGATAAACATGGCATCCACCATTTATAGCTATACGGCAACCGATATAAAAGGCAACCCTGTCCCATTGGCCCAATACCAAGGTAAAGTCCTGTTGATAGTCAACACCGCCAGTGAATGTGGATTTACGCCGCAATACAAAGGATTAGAAGCACTGTATCGGCAGTATCAGGACCAAGGATTAGTCGTGTTAGGTTTTCCCTGTAATCAGTTTGGCGCCCAGGAAAAAGCCAATGATCAAGGAATACAACACTTTTGTGAGCTGAATTTCGGGGTCACTTTCCCGCTGTTTTCTAAAATTGAAGTGAATGGCGAACATACCCATCCACTGTATCAATACCTTAAAAAGCAGGCTCCCGGTGTGTTAGGCACCGAAGGCATAAAATGGAATTTCACTAAATTCTTAATTAATCGTCAGGGCGATGTGGTTGAGCGTTTCGCTCCAACGACAAAACCCGAAGCCATCGCAGATAAAATTGCCGCCCTATTAAAATAGTTTCGAGCTATCTATTTGAAAATTTGTGTTTTATAAAAAATTTAATTTATTTTTAATTTTTTATGGAACTTAAACCGCACGAGCCCCCTCAAATGTATTGAACAGCGAATGTCTTTTTCATGTTCATCATTCTCCCTGGGGCTTCTAGCGCGGCCCCCTTGACCTAGGAATAGGTCACTAGGCAACCATTTGGTTGCCTTTTTTTATCACCATGATTTTTATATAAAATAAGCATGGCCGTATGCCACCACTTGAGCGCACCCCATTACTTAACCACTCGCCCGAGATCTCACCGCTAAACCCCTTTGCATGGGCTACCTAGAAATATTTTTAATTTTTTTTATGGTATAGGTGAACTTTATTCAATACGGTGACTCTGACTATAGGTAAGGATTAACGAATAAGATTTAATGCAACCTTAGTAGTGAAATTTGTTGAATAAGCAGTTTCATCTACTCAAATGACACAGTTTCTGTTTTAGCGCATTAAGTCAGATTGGTTGGTCGTTCATCATCATCTCCCTTTGGGGACACAATTGAATACACGCTAGCGCACTGCATTCTTTGTATCCCACTCTGATTTCCTTGTGGCAACCTTAGGTTGCCATTTTTTTTATCTCCAATAATTTAAAATCCTAATGATTTATCTAATTGAACTTGAATAGAAGGGTGATAACCGGGACGAGCCTTAGCGTAAATTTCGGCCAACTCGGCATGATATCCCGCAATTTGTAGCTCAGCATAAAGTGGCCGCACAAACTTACCTCGGCCAATATTCACCAAATATGCACTTAGTGCGGGTAACACAGGATCATAATGATTACGAATCGCCACCCTAAACCAATCACAGGCAATTTCCGCATTCGTCGATTGGGTAAATTGAAAGGTTTCATCGAGATCCATCAGTTGCACTTGACTTAAGACTTCTGGCAATTGGGTCAGAAAATACTGCCAATGGTGAACTCGCCACTCCTTAACCGTTAGTTGGCTCGCAGCTTTGCCCTGTAGGAAACATGCCAGCGCATCGTCGACTTTATCTAAACTCGAGGACGTTGGGCCACAATACCCTGCGGGTAAACCTTCACCATAAACCCACTCTAAAAGCTCGGCCTCGGTGATTTTATCGGAGTGCTCCTTGAGTAAGGTCTGTTTTGCATACTCGACAAAAACTTCGGTCGTGATCGCCTTAAAGGCAAAATGATCCACATAGTTGCGTAAAAATTTATCAAACGCCACTCGCCCTAACCTATGCTCTAAATCATGCACAAACATCGATGCCTTATCATAGGTAAAACGATTAAAGGCCAGATTAGGATCGCCTTCCTGTACGTTCGCAGGCAAGGTTTGCCTGTGCTTAGGTAAAGAAGTCATTTCCTCTTTTAAGCGACCAAACTCGATCACCCACTCCAATTCAGCCTGTTCCTTACCGTAAACCGCCTCCACAATTCGATTGGTAAAATAAGTCGTAAAGCCCTCGTTTAACCAAAGATCTCGCCAAGTCGCATTGCTGACTAAATTTCCCGTCCACGAATGGGCCAATTCATGGGCCACGGTTGACACTAGACTCTTATCCCCTGCGATTAGGGTTGGGGTTAAAAAGGCTAAACGCGGATTTTCCATCCCACCGAAGGGAAAACTCGGTGGCAGGATGATCATGTCATACCGATCCCACACATAGGGACCCAATAAAGACTCGGCGACGTCGAGCATATGCTCTGTGTCTTCAAACTCTTTTGCAGCGGCGGCAAGCATACTCGGCTCAGTATAAATGCCACTGCGAGGACCTATCGCTTGAAATGCGAGATCACCGACGGCGAGAGCCATAAGATGCGTTGGAATGGGCTTTTCCATCTGAAAACTAAATAGACCATCGGCTGGCATTTCAGGATGGTTCATCGCACTCATCACGGCACGCATTCCGCTGGGGACTTGCACTTTAGCATCGAAGGTGACCCGTACCTTAGGCGTATCCTGCAAAGGGATCCAGCTACGGGCGTTGATCGGTTGTGATTGGCTAAAAAGATAAGGTAGCTGCTTGCCTGCGGTTTGCTCAGGCGTTAGCCACTGCAATCCTTGCGCCTTAGGCGAGGTTTTATAGTGAATACAGATCTGGTCACAGCGCACATTGGGCAAACTGACGACCAATTTTTGCCCCAGTATGACGCTCGTTTCTGCAAGCGAAAATGCGAGGGATTCTCCCGCCAGAGTCGTCACTGATAATAGGGTTAAATCCCGAGTGTCGAGCCATAGTTCGCTGACCTGATCCTGAAGGTAATGCAGGGAAAGTGTCGCCTTACCGACCAGCGTCTGCGCATCAAAATCAACCGTGAGTGCCAATGACAGGTGCGTCACTTGCACCTCGTCACTGTTGGCAAAGGAATGATAATCCCGAGTTAAATCCCAAGTTGTTGGAGTTATTGCTTTTTGTAGTATTGGATCTAACGACATCGCTTCGATAACCTGTATTTGATTAAGCTTCCTAAACCATATTATCAACTGCGAATTTACCAACAATCAAATGGAAACGACAACTCCTAGGCTAAAGATGAGTAACAATGTTTTATCAAATAAATCGTAGAAAGTAAGAATTTTTTGCACTCTTGCTGAACTAATTTAAATAGGCCGAGTCAGATATTATGAACCGAATCTTTGCAATGAGTTTCTTCGTTCATCATCATTCTCCTTTAGATGGTTTCTAGCGCGACCGTCCCAAGATTCCGAATTGGAATTTACAGCAACCTACTTAGGTTGCTTTTTTTATGCCCGTTTGCAACCACATTCCACAGACCAAGTTAATACCCTCCAAAAACAAAAAAGGGCCTCCGAAGAGACCCTTAATGATTAGCGATTAAGAATTAGAGGCGGATGCCTAACTGTTCTAAATCTTTAGCAACTACGCTCTTAGGCAGAGTCACATAACCGTCTTTTTCAACCACTTGCTGACCTTGCTTAGACAGCACATAACGGATAAATTCTTTTTCCATTGGTGCTAGGTCTTTGTTGGGTTGCTTGTTCACGTAGACATATAAGTAACGTGATAATGGGTAAGTACCATTGGCTGCGTTTTCAGCAGAGGCTTCGATAAACTCGTTGCCTTTTTTCGCAATCGCAACGGCTTTCACACCTGCGGTTTTATAACCGATACCTGAGTAACCCACAGCGTTCAGTGATTGAGAAACAGACTGAACCACAGAAGCAGAACCAGGTTGCTCGTTCACGTTAGCCTTAAAGTCACCTTTACACAGGGCTTTCTCTTTAAAGTAACCGTAAGTGCCAGATACTGAGTTACGGCCATATAACTGTACGTCTTTAGCTGACCAGTTACCGTCAAGGCCTAAATCGCCCCAACGTTGGATATCGCCTCCACCGCATTTGTGGGTAGAAGAGAAGATACCGTCAACTTGTTCAGCAGTTAAGCCTTTGATTGGGTTGTCCTTGTGTACGAATACGGCTAAAGCATCGATCGCTACACGAATTTCAGTGGGTTTGTAACCATAGTGCTTTTCAAATGCTTCAACTTCATTAGGCTTCATCTTGCGGCTCATTGGGCCGAATTGTGAAGTACCTTCTGTCAAAGCTGGTGGCGCAGTTGAAGAACCCGCCGCTTGAATTTGGATATTGACGTTAGGATACATCTGTTTAAATTCTTCTGCCCACAGTGTCATCATGTTGGCTAAAGTATCTGAACCTACAGATGATAAATTGCCAGACACGCCACTTGTTTTCT
This sequence comes from Shewanella sp. KJ2020, assembly GCF_024197625.1. NCBI lineage: Bacteria > Pseudomonadati > Pseudomonadota > Gammaproteobacteria > Alteromonadales > Shewanellaceae > Shewanella > Shewanella sp. KJ2020. The sequence continues at coordinate 90,822 of NZ_JAKUKD010000010.1, forward strand.
CGTAAGTTGGCAGAGATGGGTCAATAGATGCCATGGCAGTGGCAGAGAATACACCAGCGGCTGTGAGGGTCATCGCGCCGACAAGCTTTTTCAGTTTCATTATGTGCTCCAGTAGTAAGCTAACTAATTTCTAACTTAAGTTTCTTCAGACGCAGCCAGTATCAATCGCTACAGTGACAATTCTATGTCGGTGATATGACACTTAGATGACAATGCCCGGTTTTTATATTTTTTAAATTCATGGACCAACAAAGAGGAAGGGCAAAAAATAAAACAGGCCATAAGAGCCTGTTTTTAAATAACATTCATGCGTGAGATAAAGGTCTATTTCTGACGTTCGATTAAATGCAATGGGATCACAAAGCTAAAAGTGCTGCCTTTACCCAATTCACTACTGATATTGAGTTCACTGTGATGGTGATTAAGTGCATGTTTCACGATCGCCAGTCCTAAACCACTGCCACCGGTTTGCCTTGAGCGGGCACTGTCGACACGGTAGAAACGCTCCGTTAAGCGGTTAATATGCTGCTGTGCAATCCCTTCGCCGGTATCTGTCACGCTAAAGAGCCCACCCGTCGCCACACTGCGCCACTGCACAGTGATTTTTCCACCCGGTTCTGTGTAGCGAATCGCATTAGAAATTAAGTTAGAACAAGCACTTCGAAGCTGCAACTCATTACCATGGGAATTAAGCCCCGCTTCGCAATAGAAACTCAGCTCGTATCTATCCTGCGCCAACGCCTTCGCCTCTTCCTTCAGCACTTCCATTAACTGCGCCATATTAACCGTGTTTTCGAGGTTAATATCCGCCGCATCCTCAATGCGCGATAATACTAATAATTGCTCGACCATGGATTGCATGCGCCGGGTTTGCTGCTGCATCAATGCCAGCGGCTTAGCATTCATCGAATCGGGCTCTGCCATACTTTGCATCATTTCCAGATATCCTTGCAGTACGGTCAGCGGGGTTTTGAGCTCGTGTGACACATTGGCGACAAATTCTTTACGCATGCCTTCGAGTTGTCTTATCCGCGTAATATCCCGCGCAATTAACAGTAGCTGCCGGTCACCATAGGCCATAATCCGAATTTCGAGCAAACGCCTCTCCGAAACGGGCGAAGGTAATTCCAAGGGTTCTTTATATTGGGCAGATTTAATATAAGCGGAAAAATCTGGATGACGGATGAGGTTATCAATACGCTGACCATTATCCTGCGGCCAAACAAAACCTAGGATAAGTTGCGCTAACTTATTACACCATAAAATATTATGCTCTGAGTCGAGCACGACGGCGGCATCGGGCAGCGCTTCAGCACCTTGGCGGAATCGGGCCAACAGCGCGGCTAATTGCCCAACACGGCGGCGATTTTTACCTTGCAGGCGATAAATACCGTTAAATATCCCTTCCCAGCTCCCACTGCCCTGCGGCGGCGTGAGTTTTCTATCCCGCCACAACCAAAAATTAAGCCGTGCTAATTGGCGATAATGCCACAACACTAGACCGAGCAGGCCAATAGTGAGTATCCAGAGGGGGCTCCCAACCAATAAACCAATTAGCAAACAAAGCAGTAGAAAAACTGCCAAGCGCGTAAATAACCGATACCCTGAATAAGAGTGAGACATAGATAAACCCAGACATCAGGCTAAATAGGAGGAGCACAAGATAGCCGAAAAGCTAACCTGTGCCTATCTCTTATTCGGCACTAACTACGTGTTGAAAAACGATAACCGGCACCACGAACAGTCTGGATCAAACGATCATGTCCAGATTCTTCAACGGCTTTACGAAGACGTCTGATATGCACATCAACGGTTCTGTCTTCCACATACACATTGGTCCCCCACACATTATCGAGCAACTGTTCGCGGCTGTAGACACGTTCTGGGTGTGTCATAAAAAAGTGCAATAAGCGAAACTCAGTAGGCCCCATATCGAGTACCGTCTCACCCACACTCACCCTGTGGCTCACGGGGTCGAGCAGTAAACCTTGCACATCAATGGTTTCTTCTAAACGGGTAGGAGCACTGCGGCGCAATACTGCCTTAATACGGGCGACCAGCTCTTTAGGGGAAAAGGGTTTAGTGATGTAATCATCGGCGCCGACTTCGAGGCCTTTGACTTTATCTTCCTCTTCACCGCGGGCGGTTAACATTATGATCGGAATTTGGCGGGTAAACTCATCTTGTTTCAAGCGTTTCGCCAGTTGAATACCACTTCCGCCAGGAAACATCCAATCCAATAAAATCAGATCGGGGTAAGGCTCCTTTAGCAGCGCAATGGCCGAATCAAAATCCTCCGCCGCAGAGGTCGTAAACCCATGCTGTTCCATTACAAAAGTCAGCATCTCGCGGATGGCTAACTCGTCTTCTACTATCAATATCCTTGCAGTCATATGTGATTTTCTGTCAGTGAATGTCAACACGGCTATTATTAGTCATTTTTATTACAGATTTATGAATAAGTGCGCCGCACAAGCCATATAGTAGCGATAATTGTCATATTAAGTTTATATAACTGTTTGTTTATCGCAATAAAAAAGGAGGCAATCTGCCTCCTTAATTCAATCTTAATACTGAGATTAGAACTTGTGTTCTAAACCAATACCTATGTATTTGTCATCATCGGTATTCGCTTCTAACGAACGGTTAGTGTAGAAGGCGAATAATTTTGTTGGCTTACCTAAGCTGTAATCCGCACCGACTGACCATGAATCACCTAAGTCTTCCATGTCTTGGAATTGTGCTTTTAATGTCACAGCATTGATATCGTAAGCGGCGCTTAACAGGTAACCCGTTGCACTTTCTGCTGAGACTTCAATAGGCTCACTCGTTGTTGAGTCGTATTTGTAAGTTTGTTCCTGCTGCTGGTACATACCACCCAGTTTAATGCCAGCTAACTTAGCTTGTAAGCTGGCACGGACAATCTCATATCCAGACACATCTGAGTCATAGGCAAGAGAGGCATAAACGGCGGTTTTCTTTAACTTAGCGTCACCATACATGGCCGCAGCACTAAAACCGTCTTGGGCGAATTGGCTTTTTACATCATTACCTTCGGCAACATAAGTAACACCGAAGACAAAATCACCGAAGGAAGGTGTTAGGTAAGTCGCCGTTTGAGCAGCACGAACTTCACCCTTGAACAGCTTGCCTAAGTCACCTGAAAGGTCGTTGAATTGATCAACATCACCTTGAGAAATTTTTAGCAGAGTATCGTTACGACCCACAGAGAACGAACCAAAGGAGCCTTTTAAACCCACAAATTGGTTACGTGCAGTAAAGTTATCGCTTGATGCGGCACCCGTATCAACCTGGTATTCCACTGTGTAGAAAGCGGTAAGTGAGCTTGATAACTCGAAATCACCCTTCACACCAAAACGAGAGGCATTACTTTGAATAGTTGTTGTAGCATCACCTTTCTCATCATTTGATTGAGCGGTGACATTCAACTTACCATAAACAGTCAGTGGCTCAGCGGCATAAGCTGAAGCCAGAGTTGCAGAAGCTAGCGCAGAAGCAAGTAGAGTTTTACAAAAAACGTTCATCATTTAATCCTTTCGACGTTATGTTCGTCTTGGTTATTGGTTTGGAACGACCGAAAGTGTGCAATGAATGTGTTTCAGTTTTATTTCAAATGTGACAACTTAGTTTTAGCCATTGGGATCCGCCTGACATTTCGAAATAAAAAGCCAATAACCACAAGGGTTACAGCGGGATTTTTTTCAATGTTACAATTTGATGAATTCTGTATCTGGGTAAAGATTTGACTGTTTCGCACAGGTTTACCCAGCCCCAACTATGCCGTAAACTGCCACTTTATTTTCCAATGAGCGCCTCTTATGTGGTTTAAAAATCTTACTCTTTATCGTTTCAATAAACCTTTTGCCGTCGAAACTGAAGCGCTTGAAACTGCGCTGGCCGATTTCACTTTCTCTCCGTGCTCAAGCCAAGATGTCAGTAAATTTGGCTTTTCCAACGCACTGGGCAAACAGGGCAGTTCACTGGTACACAGCGCCAATAATCGCCATCTGATCTGTGTAACCAAAGAAGAGAAAATTCTTCCCGGCCAAGTCATTAAAGAAACCTTGGAAGAAAAAGTCGCCCTCATCGAAGATGAAGAAAATCGAAAACTCGCGAAAAAAGAAAAAGATGCACTGAAAGATGAAATCATCACTAGCCTATTGCCACGCGCTTTTTCGCGCCGCAGCCAAACACGCGCACTGATTTTGCCAGAGCTTGAAATGATCCTCGTCGATAGCTCAAGCGCCACTAAGGCCGAAGAACTATTAGCGTTATTACGTAAAGCGTTAGGCAGTTTACCTGTGATCCCACTGAGCTTTAAAGCGCCAGTAGAATCCCATTTAACCGAATGGTTAAAGAATGGCAGCGCGCCATTACCCTTTGAAATGCAAGATGAAGCTGAACTTAAATCCGCCGCTGACGAAGGCGGAATCGTACGCTTTAAGCAGCAGGATCTAAAGGAAGATGAAGTATTAGCCCACCTCGCCACAGGCAAAGAGGTCCATAAGCTAGCCCTGCACTTTGGACAATCAATTGCCCTGCTGTTGCAATCGGACGCCAGTGTTAAGCGTCTTAAGTTCTCTGAAGAATTTAGAGCGGGTAACGATGAAGTTGGCACTGATGACCCAATGGCCCGTTTAGATGCCGATTTTGCCTTGATGGGCAGTGAGTTAGTCGCCTTAATGCATGCACTTGTTTCTGCTTTAGGTGGCCTTGAAGAAACTCAAGCTTAATATCCAAATTAAGCCTCTAAGCACACCTAGAAAGTAAAAAGGCGCAGCGGTTAACCGCTGCGCCTTTTTAATGATTAACAACTAAGTTAAAACACAGGCATTGATGCGAGTGAGCATTTTCATTGTCGAATACAGCCGCTCTCGAGCACAGGTGCGAATTAGCTTTTAGTCGCTAACTCGCCTTTATTATCAAACGGCCAATCAATACCTAACCAAGCTTTAAAGAAGGCTTTTTGCTGCTTAGTCGCCTTAGCATCGCCCTTGAGCACTAGCTTACCGCTTTGCTGCTCGCCGAGCGTCATCCTCACTTGCTTGATTTTATCGTTACTGAATAATGTCACTTCCACACTATCACCCGCCTTAAAGTCTTTGATGCGCTTATCGAAACCCGCAGCCGTCACCTTAAGACCATTAATCGCTAGCACTTCATCCCCAGCAACAATCCCCGCCTGCCACGCAGGGCCATTACGTAGCACTTGGTCTAACACTAAAGATCCGTGGGTACTGCTTAACTTCATGCCCGCAAATGCCTCGGCTTTTGAATCTTTGCCATAGGAGATCACTAACCCAGCCTGTGACAACAACGCAGGGAAATCTAAGCTCATGGGGCTATTCACGTTCGCCTGCCACCAAGGCGCATAATCTTTGCCGGATAAATCCTTTAGTATGTGCAGCACATCGTCGACACTATAGCCCTTGGGCACCCGGTGGTCTTGATACAAACGGCGGTGCACGTCGCGGTATGAATGCTGAAGCTCAGAGTCTTGCAGCAGTGAAAAATCCAGTGCCAGTGAGGTTAAAAAACCCTCTGAATAAATGTTTACACTGTGGTTAATGGCATAATCGCCCCCAGTACTGCTCCACTCACCTAAACTCGCCTCTGCAACAGACTGGATCTCACGCCCAGGATTAAGTTGGTTTCTCTCAACACGTTTAGCTAAATCTTCGAGGAATTCTTTAGGTGTTATCACCCCTGCACGCAGCAACAACTGGTCTTCAAAATAGCTGGTAGATCCTTCGGCTATCCACAATAATTCCGTCATGTTTTCATGCTGATAATCGTAGGGAACCAGCCCTGCGGGACGGTAGGCTTTCACGTTCCAAGTATGGATAAACTCGTGGGAAGCCGTGCTAATAAAACGCAGGTAATCCTTGCGTTCACGGAAACTAAAGCGCGGTAATTGGATCACGGTAGAGTTTAAGTGCTCAGTCGCACCACTGGCGCCGCTGGTGGCATGCACCATATAAACGTATCTATCAAAGGGATAATCATCCCAAATCGCCTTCGCCTGACCACTTAATGCGGTTAAATCCTTAACCACTTTATCTGCGTCATAGTTACCCTCACCCCAAAAGATTAACTCATACTCTTTGCCGTTGGCACTGAATGATTTGTGGGTGCTGATCCCCGTTTCTATGGGGGAGTCGATGAGCACATCATAGTTGGGAGCTACGAAAGAATGTGCGGCATTGCCCGAGGACATACCAGAGTAACTTTGCCAGTTTTCAGGCACCTTTAATTGGATGGAAACAGGTTCAGTACGAAATTGAGGGCTGTACATAAACACGCCGCTCGCATCTAAATAGGCATGACTCGCGTCGATATGCCGCACCCTTTGGCCGAGTTCATTGGCATACAACTGATAACTAACCGTGACACTCGTTGGCTTACTGAGTAAAACTTGCCATTCGCCACTGGCGCTGCGCTTCCATGGGAGAACTTGACCTTGGCTATCTTTAGCACTGAATAAACGCACACCGTCGGATAGGGGCAAGACTTGGTATTTACCTGTCCGCCACACGGGCAGATTAACGGTTAAATCACTCGCGTTCACATGGGGGAAAGTCACACTCACCTGGGCCAAATGCTGTTCTGGCTGACTCAACTCAATTTGATAATGTACATCGGCAAACACATTGCCCGAAAATAATGCACTTAATACCAAGATTGATAATCTGTTGGGTTTCACTCTTGCTTCCTTCTGTTATTATGTTTCTTATGATTTTCCCAAGTATAACAAGTCGATGTAGCATCCTCATTAGGCGCTAACAAAAGCTAACAAAATAAATTCCTTGATTTAGGAAATATGGGATCCCCTTTCAAATGCATAAACTCATCGTTATTCTCGTGGCCTTGTTGCTGTCAGTATCCTTTAGCACCCTAGGGCGCGATCTCGAATCGGAAGAGATTGAACTGCGTGAAACTCCGCAGAAAATGTACGACAGCTTAAATAAATCGATCTCTTTTCCTATCGCCTTTAAAAATCGGGAGCAGTTCGAACGCGCCGCCAAGGAACAAGGCTATAAACCCGATGAGTTCGAACATATTTTGCAACTGCTCGCAAGGCTCAATATGGAGCCGAATGTTAAATCTAAGGTTGAATTTCAAGATGCTAAGACGCTAATCGAACTCCTCACTAGCATTGCCCAGTCCCCCTATGAACAAGCTATGGTATCTATGCTACAAGGCCGCTACCTTGGGCGAACAGAGCAAAAATATCAAGAAGCGATAACCTTCTATAATGAGGCTTTAACTCGCATTAACGACAGCTTCGATATCGAAGCCATGCTGCTCAAACATACCATTCACGAACATTTAGGTGGCTTACATTTAGTGCTCCGTCAGGACGTGCCAGCATTAATGCACTTTCATACCTACAGAGATATTGCCTACAAGCTCAGAAATGATTATTTAATTGCGGCAGCAGAATCGAAACTTGGGCACTATTACAATAAAAATCAACAACTCACTAAGTCACTACAACATTACAGTGAAGCCATTCGACTTTCTAATCGCTCCAACTATCCCTCGATGAAAACCCATCTGCAACTACAACTGGCTAAGGTGTATCGAGATTTAAAACAATGGGATGAAGCACTAAAGAATGCCCATGAGGCTGCAGCTGGCTTTAAAAAACTCGGCAATGACACTTATCTATCCAGCTGTATGACAGTGATCGCTATGGTATACGGCGAGCAAGGGGACTGGAATAAAGCGATAGATTACTACCTTAACGCCCAGCAATTAGATATTAAACGTGGCAACTATATTGCCCAAGGCCTCAACTTTCATAACCTTGGCCAAGCCTATTCAAACATCAATGACAATGTTAGTGCCCTAAAATATTTATTGATGGCAAACCAAATATTTAAAGAAAAACAAAGCCATCACTACCTTGTTTACAATGAGCTTTTAATTGGGGAAATAGCCCAAGCCAAGGAAGACTGGCCGCTGATGATGGCCCATGCCGACAACGCCCTGGCACTCGCCAGCGAGTTAGAACTCGCGGATGAGCAAAAATCCGCATTGACACAAATCGCCCTCGCCGCCGAAAAATTAGGGGACCAGAGTAAAACGATTGCTACCCAAAAACGCATTATCGAACTGGCTCAACAGACACAAGCACCCGAAAAAGACGCTGCAGTATCACCCTCAGCCCTCGCGGAGCAGCAACTCAAGCTCGAACTCAGCATGCTGCAGGGTAAGCTTGATGATAGGATTCAAGCCTCAAAAACCACCAATAAACTCTTAGCCCTCGGTGGATTGATTACCGCTATCTTGATGATAACCATCATTATACTCTTCAAACATCGCCGAAAAATCCGCGCCCAAAACGTGGCGCTAATGCAATTGAGTCAAGAGGAGCCGTTTACCCATCATTTAGGCTATGCCGCACTGCTCGCTCACTTAGGCGAAGGACGTGCAAACCCGCTTCCCACCATGGCCCTTGGCTTAATTGAATTCCAAGGCTATCTAAATTCAGATATCAAGCATGGCCAATACTTTGCGAATGCGGTAATGACGCAGCTTGCTGATCTTATTTCAGCAACCTTCGCCATGCCCGTTTATGTGATTAGGCAAGGCGTGTTGGCGGTACGATTTACCGAGAACATTGAGCCGCAGCAGGTTATCACACGTATGCGGCAACAATTAGATGAGCGGCAACTAACACAAACCTTTAATCTTGGATTTATCCACTTGCCCCTGCTCGCCAAATCAGAAATGAAAATGGACCCTAAATTGCAGTTTGAAACCGTACAAATGGCGCTCGCCTGTGCCCGCAGTTTGCCTACAAATAAGGATCATTTTGTCACCCTTAGAGCATTGGATTTTGTGCCCTCTAGCCTCTTCGCTAACCCGCTCTTTCTACACCTTGAAAAGGGCATAGAACGCGGGCTAATCCGAGTCGAAACCGACGCCAATAAAGAGGAAATCCACTGGCCTTGCTGGGAAAATAATCAAGATCGGCATTTATTGGAAAATATTTGATCAATATCAGCAATTAATCACAGACACACAGGCAAACAGATTTGCACTCTACTGCCGTTGTTATAACATTAGTAGCATCAGAGTTAAGCGCTAACTTGGACAGAGGATCATCATGCTTTTTAGCCTTGCAGAGCCAGGAAAATACCCCGGATGAAGGATTCCAACGCGACAGTTTCACAACTTGCATTGCTTCAACAAAAACTTCACTCGGCTAAACTTGCCCTAGATGAGGTCAATGAAGATAGAAATGCCAAGTTACAAACCTTACTCCAATTTATTGGCCATTTAAGCCTCGCCTGCAAAGGGCAAAATCTTGAGCTGGATAATAAACTCGCCAAACTCCGCCACAACTTAAATACCTTTGAGCGGGTCGATGAAGCGTTGCCAGAATTAGTCGATGTAGAACGCTTACTAAAGGGTCAGTATCACCATGTGATGGTTCAGCTCGAAGAGAGCCGAGCGGGCCTTGCGCAGGTGGTTCGTCAGATCCAAAGGGTAAACTCCGCCCCTGAAAAGCTCAAAAAAGAAGTTAACTATTTCAAACAGGATCTCTCCAAACCATTTCACACGGTTTGGGAATATATTCCTAAAGTAAAACAAATCATTGGCTTCTACGAAACCATCTTACAGCAGCAATTTAATGAATCTGAAAAGCTCGATGTTCTCCCAAAACATCGGCAGCTAGCCCATGAGTTAGCGCAGATGATTTCGGAAATCGAATTTCGTAAAGATCAACGTGACCAAGTGTTAGTCATTAAAGAAGTGCTGGCATCGGACATCGAAATCGACAGTTTGCTCGAAGCCTACCAAACGATTTTATCCTTACTGCTCGACAATATCGCCCGTGAAAAATCGGCATCACAGGAGTTTTTATACGCCCTAAACGATGCCTTAGCCGCGGTGCGAGAAGTTGTCACTGAGTCCTATAACCACAATCAGCGCAGTTTCCAACTTAAGACCCAGCTCAACCGAGAGATCAACACCCGCGTCGATAACGCCGGTGAGATCATCATAGATGTGGAAGATGTTGTCGATCTCAAAGCGCAACTTACCGAGCAGCTTAATTCGATTCGTTCAGCCCTTGCCCGCAAAGAAGCCCTCGAACAAAGGGAGCAAGCCTTACTGCGCAAGTCGATGGAAACTATGCGTAAAGAGCTCAATGAGCTGAGCACTGAGGCCAACACCTACAAAGAGCGTTTGTTCGAGCAGCAAAAACTCAATTTACTCGATAGCCTGACGCAGTTGCCTAACCGCGCCGCCTTAGAAGAACGCATGGAGCTCGAATATCGCAACTATCAACGCCATAAATCGCCCCTGTGGGTGGCGGTAGCCGATATTGATCACTTTAAAACCATCAATGACAGTTTTGGCCACAGCACTGGCGATAAAACGCTGCAAGTTATCGCCATGGCACTCAAAAATTCACTCCGAGATACTGAGTTTGTTGCCCGTTATGGTGGTGAAGAATTTGTGCTGCTCCTACCCGATGTTGGCAATGGCGATATTGTTCAACTTTTGAACAGAGTGCGCGAGAAAGTAAAAAATATTCCATTTAAATTTAAAAATCAGAGAATTACAGTTACAGTATCTATAGGGGCTGCGCAAGTTATGGGGAATGAACTCATACATGAAACCTTTGAGCGCGCCGACGCAGCACTCTACAAAGCAAAACATGAAAGCAGAGACAGGGTTGTGATAGACGTATAATTAGACTCAACTATACGTCTCCTCTTATCACTCCTGTCGACATGAAGGAGTGGTAAATGATAGTCAAAATCAGCCCAAAAGGTAGCATGGATCAGCTTTCACAACTCGAAGTTGATCGCCTTAAAAAAAGCGCCAAAAGCGCACTCTATCAACTGTATCGTAACTGTTCATTAGCCGTGCTTGCTGCGGGTTTAAAAACCGATAACTCTAAAGCCTTATTCGAGCAATATCATAATTTCGATATCAACGTCCTACAACGGGAACGCGGCGTAAAACTAGAACTCATCAATCCTCCAGAACAAGCCTTTGTCGATGGCCAAATTATCGTAGGTATTCAAGAACATCTGTTCGCTGTGCTCAGGGACATTCTCTATATCAGCGATAAATACGACACCCTAAAACATATCAATCTCACCAATGCGAGCCATATTACCAACGTAGTGTTTGATATTCTGCGCAATGCTCGGGCAATCGCGCCGATGAAGGAACCCAACGTGGTTGTGTGCTGGGGTGGCCACAGTATCAATGCCGTCGAATATCAATACACCCGCGAGGTGGGTTACCAACTCGGACTGAGGGAACTGGATATCTGTACGGGCTGTGGTCCCGGCGCAATGGAAGGGCCAATGAAAGGGGCTGCTATCGGCCATGCAAAACAACGCGTTAAAAACGCGCGTTATATTGGTTTGACTGAACCTAGTATTATCGCCGCCGAGCCGCCCAACCAAATCGTCAATGAACTGGTTATCCTGCCCGATATCGAAAAACGTCTGGAAGCCTTCGTACGGCTGGGCCATGGCATTATTATTTTCCCTGGCGGCGCTGGCACGACAGAAGAGCTGCTCTATATCCTAGGGATTTTGCTTAATAAAGAAAACCAAGAAACCCCCTTCCCGCTCGTGCTTACAGGCCCAACGGAAAGTGCGGATTATTTTAGTAAAATAGATGAGTTTATTGGGGCAACATTAGGGCCAGATGCCCAGAAAAAATACCAAATCATCATAGACAACCCCGCCGAAGTGGCAAGGGTGATGAAGCAAGGCATGGAGCAAGTCAAAACCTACCGCCGCGCCACGGGTGATGCCTATCAATACCAGTGGGCACTCAAAATTGAGCCTGAATTCCAATTGCCTTTTGTTCCAACCCACGAAGTCATGGCCAATTTGGATTTGCATTTCCAAACCAATAAAGCCGACCTTGCCGCCAACCTTCGTAAGGCATTTTCGGGTATAGTAGCGGGGAATGTAAAATCGGATACGATCAAACATATAGAGCGTTTTGGTCCCTTCCTATTAAAAGGTGATCCCCGTTTAATGGAGCTGATGGACAATTTACTGAGCGCATTTGTCAGCCAACATAGGATGAAACTGCCGGGAAGCACCTATGTTCCCTGCTATAAGATAGTCAAATAGCGTCAGTTAATTTATGCAACTTTGCCAATGAATAAGTTCTTAATCATCGATGGTCTCAATTTGGTTCGCCGTATTTATGCGGCGATCCCCGATGAGAACGATATGGATAGCCTTAAGGAGCGTGTCAGTTCGGCATGTTCGAAACTGCTGCGCGTCCACCAGCCAACCCATGTCGCCATTGTCTGGGATGGTGATGAAATTTCATGGCGCAAACAGCTTTACCCCGATTATAAAAAAGGTCGTAAACCTATGCCAGAGCCGCTGGCAAAGGGGCTCACTGCGCTGCAAGATCATTTAACATCAATGGGCATAGGCTCCATTTATGCCGCCGCTGAGGCCGATGATGTTATCGCCACACTGGCGATGAAAACCGCCAAGGCACAGGGAGAAGCCCTTATCGTTTCAACCGATAAGGGTTTTAGTCAACTAAATCATTCCCGCATAAGCCAATGGGATCATTTTAATCAACAATACCTCGATATCACCGCATTAGAACAAAAGCTTGGGGTCGAACGCAGCCAGTTTCTCGATTTAATGGCGCTCGCCGGTGATAGTGGTAATAAAATTCCCGGTATCGCGGGGATTGGCCCCAAATCGGCGGCAGAGCTATTAAAAACCTTTAGAACCTTAAGCACACTCTTTTCATCTTTACCTAATTTGGGCGCTAAACAGGCGAAGAAACTGGCTGAAGGCAAAGAAATGGCACGACTCAGTTACAAACTGGCGCAATTGCAAACGGACCTACCCCTCAATATCAATTTAAAAGACTTCCGAGCAAGCGGAGCACATCCTGCACCCGACAGGGAACAATAAGACACTTGTTAACACTAAGTTGCAATAAACGCATTTACCTTAAGGCAACAAAAGCGTATTTTATTGGCGAGCTAGGAAGACTCACTTGATGAGCAAAGGATAAGGTTAAATGAAATCAAAAACTTCGGTAATTATTGGTAGTATATTCGCTGCCTATGTGGCCTTTGTCGCTGTGGTTGTACTCGTCTATGAACCGACTCCAGATGAAATGGATTGGGAAGACAGGCAAGTCTATAACAGCCAAAAAATGACTGATTTAAGCCTAGGGCAGGACATTACTGAGGTGAAGTCACTATTGGGGAAAGCAGATTTTTCAGAGGCCAAAGCGGTTCAAGAAACACAATTGCAAGTGCTCTTTTATCGCACTCACCATGAAAAATCCGATGGTATCACCACTAAAGAAGAATGTACTCCTCTCATTTTTAAGAACAATAAACTCATGGCCTGGGGCGGGGATACCTATAAACAGTATCTCGATGCCGGAACGGATATTGCCAGTCCCTCAGCCAAAGAGACTGAAACCTCCAGCAAAAACTAACTTTGCCCCAAAGCAAGATAACTTTGTCGTCAGGTGTGCTGCACTGATTGTCATTATTTCCCCAGTGACACGCCGTCTATTTCTTTCAAAATAAGCATCCATATAGGCTCGACGGCGACATCCATGTCGCCAACGGTCACTGGTGCAACAATGCCAATCTTAACTAACACTTCTGCTGTTCGTTTAGCTAAAAAGCTATTGCCCCAATGTGTGTTTCGCAGTTCAAAAGGGGAATTGGCCAAGTAAAGCTCTGCCTATAGAAAAGTTGATGGTTCGACTTAGCAGTTATGTATCCCATCTTTTTCGTAATTTGAATGCTTAATCAAAATCAAAGTCGTGGGGCTTCACCCCACACCCGACCAAGGAGGACTGCTCGTCCTATCCTCCTTGGATGCTCCAAGACGCCCCCTACGGAGTTGAAAGCCCCTTGTGCTCATTGCCAAATTTGCTATCGCTTCCGAAGGATGCGTCCCTGCACCTGCGAAAGCTAGTCGGTCATCCATGACCGAACACACGCAATTTGTCTATTCGCCCTGCGGCAACTCGGAGGGGAGGTGTATTCCTTGGAGTTTTGAGTCGTTAGATAGCGATTCATCTGCAAAAAATAAGCGTGAAAGAACGAGAAAGGTAAAACAATATCAAGTAATTACCCATCGAACCGTATAAAAACCGCTACCGCAAAAAAGCAAATTCCTATAGCATCGTTCATACCCATTTACACGGATGTGGCAGCGGCCATATTTGAGATGTGGTGAAGAAGCGATTTATGCCCCGCAAACAGCGCAGCGCATAAATACTAAGAAGTTATAAGCCTTAAGAGACGCAAGGTGTAAATGAAAAACTCTGAAAACTTCAAAACTGTATGGTGGGGAATCCTCGTTGTTGTCATAGGGTTCTATTTGTATGGGAGATATCCAAATCTAATAGAGGGGAAACCATCTTACTTCGACGTTGTCGTTTTCGTTATCTGGGTTGGTGTTTGTCTTGCGCCCATATTCCAAGAAATGGATTTATTTGGCGTAAAGCTAAAACAACAAATCGATGAGTTAAAGAAAGATGTAAACCATCAACTATCCATACTTGAAACTGAAATTAAGTCTTCAATAGAGGTGTCAAATGCCAACAGCAACCAGATATATTTTCAGTCTGGTGCAGTACCTCCGAAAGATTCTGAGATTCCAGATCTATCTGATCAGATACAACGTACTCTGAACAAAATGGGCATAACGGCAGCGCAAGACGATTTTTATGATTACGGTGTTGATCCAGTCCACGTTGAAATGTTCAAAGTAAGGTTGTCCTTTGAAAATCTGTTGCGCGAGTATTCAGACATTGATGAAAAATATCGACGTAGGTATTCCGTTGGTAAGCTTTTGAGTGACCTAAGAAATTATGAAAGCATATCCAAAAATGTACTTCATGGGGTTATGGAAGTTATATCTGTCTGCAACTATGCAGTTCATGGAGAGCCCCTTTCAAAAGCTCAGATAGCTTTCGTAAGAGAGTCAGCCCCAGGGTTGCTCAAGGCATTAAAAAATGAATTGCAAAGCGGCTTATAACAAAGCATTGCAGCGGACAAGCCGCTGAATGCGGCGTTATCTCCATAGAAATTTTAATCCGAAACTGACAAATTAGAGCAAAGGAGCTATCACGCTTTTGTCCCATAGAAAGTTATCTGCATAAGATATCAATACTCTCCCCCTAGTGCCCTTTTCAGCATAAAAAACGCCACCTTCTGGTGGCGTTTGGCTTATTGATAACGCTAAAACAGAGGATTACTCATCATCGGCTTTATATTCGACATAGGCTTCACCTTGGCTCAACCAAGCTGGTGCGGGTTTACCTTTAAGATAATGGTCGAAGAACTCCATCATTCGAATGCTGTAATCGAGTTTGTTGGGGTATTTTTTCAGATGATGTGGTTCATCTTCATATTGCAAAAATACGACCTCTTTACCCGCACGGCGCATCGCTAAGTACATTTCAACACCCTGCTCCCAAGGCACTGCATCATCCTTATCGCCAAACATGATCATCAAAGGCGTTTGAATGCGATCGGCATAAAATACCGGTGAGTTTTCAATGTATTTTTGTGGCGCAGCAAACAAACTTGCACCAATACGACTCTGCCCAGTTTCATACTGAAATTGACGCGCAATCCCAGTGCCATGGCGAATACCGCTGTAGGCGCTGGTCATGTTCGCCACTGGCGCACCCGCGACTGCGGCCTTAAACATTTTAGTTTGAGTGATGGCAAAGGCCGTTTGATAGCCACTCCAAGAATGCCCTTGCAGACCAATCGCAGCGGGATCGGCAATGCCCATCTCAATCAGCTTTTGTACACCGGATGTAAGCGCTTGAACTGAACTCGCCCCTGGATAACCAATATCAAAGCGAATATCCGGTAAGAACACCGCATAACCGTTATTCACATACCAGGCAAAATTAGGTCTGTGGTTAATGTTCATCTGCGGGAAGGCATGCAGTCTATCCGTCATAAAGCGATAGTAGTAAACCAACACAGGATAACGCTTACCCGCTTGATAATTGACAGGTTTAATCAGCACACCATCTAACGGCTTACCATCGCCATTCGTCCAGTGAACCAGCTCGGATTTGCTCCAGTTAAAGGCTTGGCGCTGTTTATCCAAGTCGGTTTGTTTAACCGCATTTTGTGGAGCGTTATAGCTGGCTGTATATAAATCGGGGAATAGATCGAAGCGCTCCTTAGAAAACACGATAGTGTCGGCGTCTTTACTGCGCCCAAGCACATTCAGCTTATACTCGCCTTGCATCAGCGTCTTCACGCCCGCTTCGCCTAAGGTCGCTTGGTAAAAACCATCGGCCTTGGTTTTATCACTATAACCGTGGAGTAACACAGTGGCGTTATAGGCAAGTTCAGTCGGCGCATCGGGATTATCCACTAAGCCTTCAAGGCGATATTGGATTTTTTGCGCGCGCCCTTGACCTGCGGTTAGCGCAAATCCGTCCTTAGACTCAGTATTAAACTGCCAGACATCGTATTTGTCATAGACTAAGAAACCCGCATCATCCTTAAGCCAAGGGCCAAAACCATAGCCCGGCGCATTAGATGGATAATCATGGTCTTCATCGGCAAAACTGACACTTAAGGATTGGGTTAGATTAGTGCGCCGCCCCTGTGCGACATCATAAAGATAGACATTACCTTGTTGATAATAAGCCACATATTTACCATTTCCCGACAGACTCGGCAGCTCATCGCTGGTCTGTTGGGTCAAAAATGGCACCTTATGACCGGTATTCAGATCGACAAGGTAATAGTCTTGGAAAAAACCCGCCCAGGTTGCCATTTTACGATAGGGCAAATCGGAACTTGCCAGCATAAAACGCTTATGCTGCGACATCACCACATCGGGTACAGTTTTATCCCCGAGTTGCACCACATTATTTGAGCCTAAATGCAATACTGCAAGGTAAGTGCGTTTTTGCTCGTCCTCGTATTGCTTGATTTCATTGGGTTTAATCCGCGGATCATCACCATGCCACACCTTAAGCCCGCGCTGGCCAGTGACGATATTGGTATCGAACAGATCCTTTTCTTCGGTAATTTTTGCCAAACTCAGCTGTTGACTCACCTCGGGTATACGACCAAAAAATAGTCGTTCACTGTCCAGAGAGAAGTTCAAGCTGGCGTAACGATTGAGTGTCCACTCTTTGGAATTGGGCACATGGCGGATTTTGCTAGAGGCTAATTCCACAACACTTAACTGATAACTGCGGCCATAGGGCAATTCGCTCGCCTGACCTTGAGTAAACGCTAACCAACGGCCATTTTTTGCCAGCGCTAAAGCGCCAATTTGTTGAGTCGTCGATTCAAAAACAGTGGATTGCTTAAGGATCTGTAAGTCAACTAGCTGCAATTGGTGTTGTTGCTCCGCGCTATTATTGATGGCGAGCGCGAGTCTACGGCTATCTTTGTCGAAAACATAAGCCGTGACATGCTCAACATCGATGCGCTTGGTTTGATCTTCTAAACTAAGCAAGGTAAAGCGGCGGCCTTGGTCAAACTTATCCACCTTTGGCTTTTCGGCTTTAGCTGGATTTTCGGTGCTAACATCGACCGATTTAGCCCCATCGGCGTCTTTTTTGGACTCCTCATCGGCCTCAAACCCAATCGCTAAATATTTGCCATCGTCACTGAATACAAATTCTTTTACCCGTTCGAAACGGGTTTGCGAACCCGTTTGTATGTCGAGTAACACCATGTCAGACTTGAGTTTTTTCTTCGTTTTAGCATCGCTGGTTTCAAGCGTTAATAAGCTAGGCTTAACCACCATAGCCACAAAACGCCCTGAATGACTAATAAGCGGATCTGAACCACCTGCAACCGTAAAATGTTGTCCAGTGAGCACATTTTTCACTATGCCATGGCTATCACCACGGTCAGGGGCTGCCTCGACCGCAATCACCTGACCATTGTCAGCGATAACCGGCTTTTCGAGGGATTCAAAATGCATAATGTCTGTTAAGGTAAGCGGCTTAGTGCTGGTTTCTGCCTGCACGACTGGCAATATACCGAGGGATAACAGTACCAAAGATGTGATAGGTAATAACTTCAATGTCTTCCTCTTTTATATATTTGTTAGACTAAAGTAGACTTTTTTAACGGTTAGCTCTCCATCATCGTTATAACCCAGTATTTTTACAAGTTATACCACACAAAAAATCGTGATATCGCTCACTATTCCCTGTGAAGTTTGACCAAAGATGGTTAAAATAATAGCCAGAAAAAATACCAAATTCATAGTCATGTTACCCGGCTAACGCTGGGGCAGACAATTGCAGTAACGACGAACCGTGGAAGGACTTCTCCATGTCAAAAAGAACGATAACCGTAATTCCAGGTGATGGAATTGGCCCAAGTATTATTGACTCTGCCTTAAAAATTCTTGATAAAGCAGGTTGTGATTTTGAATATGAATTTGCCGATGCTGGACTCACCGCGCTCGAGAAGCAGGGCGAGCTACTTCCACAACGCACTTTAGAGCTTATCGAAAAAAATCGTATCACCCTTAAAGGTCCACTGACGACACCGGTTGGTGAAGGCTTTACGTCTATCAACGTGACCCTACGTAAGAAATTCGGTCTGTATGCTAACGTACGTCCAGTGCTGTCTTTTAAAGGCACCCAAGCCCGCTACGAAAATATCGATATCATCACAGTCCGTGAAAACACCGAAGGCATGTACTCTGGCCACGGTCAAAAAGTGTCTGACGATGGGTTAACGGCAGAAGCCACCAGTATCGTTACTCGCCAAGGTGCAGAGCAAATCGCCACCTTCGCCTACGAACTGGCCCGCAAAGAAAACCGTAAAAAAGTCACTATCGTGCACAAAGCTAACATCATGAAGTCAACTTCAGGCCTGTTCCTGAAAGTGGCCCGTGAGGTAAGCCTACGTTACCCAGACATCAAGACAGAAGAAATGATCGTCGATGCAACCTGCATGAAATTAGTGATGAACCCAGAGAACTTCGATGTGATCGTCACCACCAACCTGTTTGGTGACATTCTATCGGATCTGTGTGCCGGTTTAGTGGGTGGTTTAGGTATGGCACCAGGCGCCAACATTGGCCGTGATGCAGCAATTTTCGAAGCCGTTCACGGTAGTGCGCCTGATATCGCGGGCAAAAACCTTGCGAACCCAACGTCGGTGATTTTAGCCTCTATCCAAATGCTGGAATACTTAGGCATGGCTGACAAAGCTGAGCAGATCCGTAAAGCGGTATCTGCCGTGATCGAAGAAGGCGACCGTACCACCCGCGATTTAGGTGGCACCCACGGCACGACCGACTTTACCCAAGCGGTACTCGATCGCCTGTGATCATCGTCTGTGACCTTAGCATGTTTAAGCTAACCGCTTTACATTAAGGTAGCCAAATAAAAAAGCCCCGAAAAATATTCGGGGCTTTTTGTTACATAATCATAGCCTTATACCACAAGCAGCAATCACCTAATACTGCAATCAGGATCAGTTCCAAGCCGTATTAGGGCGCAGCCATAAATGCACTGTGACCTCATCTCGGTCATGGTAGAGGTGTTTACACTGCACCTTAAACTCAGTGATGCCGTTTTCCTTTAAAATGTTCTGCATGGTCTCAAGGATCGCCGTGACTTCTTTATAACGGCTCTTCATCGGTAATTTAAGGTTAAAAATCGCTTCCTTAAACCAACCATTAATCGCCCACGCTTCAATCAGTTCGGCTACGCGCGCAGGCTTTTCAACCATGTCGCACACTAACCAATAGATATTTTTGCGCTGGGGCTCGAAACGAAAGCCGTCTTCGCGGTAATGTTTTACTTGACCCGTCTCCATGAGTTTCTCATCCATGGGGCCATTATCGACCGCCGAGACAAACATACCACGGCGCACCAGTTGATAGGTCCAGCCACCAGGGCAAGCGCCTAGGTCCACGGCATTCATACCACTGCGAATACGCTCTTCTTGCTCTTCCTTAGGCACAAACTGACCGAAGGCTTCATCGAGTTTCAGACTAGAACGACTCGGCGCATCCGCCGCCATTTTAAGGCGTGGAATCCCCATAAAATGTGGTGAACTGTTATTGCTGTAGGAATAACCCACATAGGCACGGCCTGGTCCGACAAAACACACATGGATAATCGGACGCTTGGGATTTTCCTGGGCGAGCAAACTGCCAGACTTTTTCAAATGCTGACGTAAGGGCACAGTAAACTTACGGCAAAAAGCCGACAACTCCTTCGCTTCATTAGTATCTGGCGTTTCAACCCGCACTTCCCCCGCCTTACTGACCTCACTGAGCGCCGCAACGATTGGGCTGACTCTGTCGTTTTCAGGCAAATCGGCGAGCAACTCACTCGCTGCAAACATTTGACGGGCGAAAATCAATGAATCTAATGGAAGTTGCTTAGCTAAAATATCCGCCGCGCCTTCTTCAAAACACTGGAACACCACATAGGCGTCGTTATTATTGGCCTTAACGAAGCCACCGACATTGAGCTCACTGGCTCGCTGTTGAATTTCTGCTGCGCATTCTTTTTCAAAGCCGGCGCGGCAAAATAAAAATAGGTTTTTCATGGAGATCCTTAAGAAATCCAAGCCAAAGCTCTGGCTGACTATCGATTTGGGCGCCAGTATACCAATTTCAATCCACAAATGCCCTATTTGCTGCACCGCAAACACTAAGTGCGATTTGAGCAATAAAAAAGGCTTAGGAGCATCCTAAGCCTAGCAACTCACATTCTGACTTTAACTTAAGACTCGTTACCATCTACCACTTTGTGGCGCCATACCGCAGCGGCAAATAATAACCACCCCAGTAAGAAGCAACCGCCACCCATAGGCGTGATAGGGCCAAGCCACTTAGTTCCAAACAATGCCAGTCCATATAACGAACCAGAAAACAGCACTATGCCTACAATAAACAAATAGGCCGACCAATCCAATAAACGTGAGGTTAACCATTGGCCCGAGAAAGCAACCATGATTAAGGCGAAGGTATGGTAGAAATGGTATTGCACCCCAAGATTAAACACGTCAATCAACTCTGGTGGGGCAACTGCTTTTAAACCGTGGGCACCAAACGCGCCTAAAGCCACGGCTAAAAATCCGCTAAGTGCGGCGAGTAATAACAGACCTTTACGCATTTCAATCTCCAAATGGAATGGGCTTAACTCTTAATGATAAATTTAACTAATGATAAATTTAACTGATAAATCAATAGCAAGGGCTAGATTAGCCGCTTCAGTCGCGCCAGACGACTTTCTTGGGACAAAACTATGATCCCCGTCGGGTAACCAGCCGAACTGGATAGTATCCTTCAGTGGCCAAGTGGGTATTTGGGTTTTATTCCCAAATTTATCCCGCTCGCCCTGCAACACGAGCACCGGGACTTGGCATTCATTGAGTGGCGCCAATCTCGGTTCGCCGCCATTAAGGGGAATAAAGGGATAACCTAAACAAATCACCCTGTCGATCCGGCTTGCTAGGTGAGTATCGCAGGCAAGGCTAGCCGCCATACGACCGCCCATAGATTTGCCCATCAGTACCACGCGTTTTACCTGCGGCTCTGCATGCGCCACATCGAGCATTTCTGCAAAGCAAGCGAGCAGTTTGGGCGCCCTATCGGGAGGGCGCTTCTTGCCATCGGCCGCATTGGCCTGCATATAGGGGAAATTAAAACGCATCACTTTAAAACCCTTGGCCACCAATCCTGACGCCATCGAGCGCATAAATTCAGAATCCCGGTTGGCCCCTGCTCCATGGGCAAATAAAATCAATGTGTCACTGGGCTCACCTTCAATCAAATATGCGGGGTTATCCTGGCAGTAACTCACTACGGGACTCCTCGGCAAACATATCTAACATCCATTCACGAAATGCGACGACCTTTCCAAGCTCCGCATGATTTTGCTGACACACTAGATAGTAAGCGTCTTTACTGACTAACACTTCTTGGAATGGACACACAAGTCGCCCCGCTTTGATATCAGGGCGAGCGAGTACGCTATAACCCAGGGCCACGCCTTGGCCATGGGCCGCAGCCTGTAATACGAGGGAGGAATGACTAAAAATCGGCCCTTGGTTAACATTGATATCGTTAATGCCACATTGCCTAAACCATGCCTGCCAGTCGTGGCGGCTCATATCGTGCAGCAGGGTGTGATATTTTAAATCTTCCGGCTTTGATAATGGCTTAGGTCCATTGAGTAACATGGGCGAGCATACAGGGATAAGCACTTCGTTTCTGAGCTTATCGGCCCGTAGGCCAGGCCAATTACCTAAACCGTAGTAAATTGCCACATCCACATCATCGGTCAAAGAGCTGGCCTCGGTATCAACGGCTTTAATCCGCACGTCAATATCGGGATTTTTTTCACTGAATTTGGCCAAACGTGGCACCAGCCACTGGATAGCAAAACTCGGAGACATACTCACAGTCAACGAACCTATGGCACTGCGGGCTAAAAGTCTGTCGGTGGCGTCGGCCAATTGGGTGAAGATATCTTTAATATCGAGAAAATAACTCTGCCCCTCTTCGGTCAACAGCAAAGAGCGGTTTTTTCGGCGAAATAATTTTAATCCGAGAAAGTCTTCCAACGCCTTAATTTGATGGCTCACTGCAGCCTGAGTCACAAACAGTTCTTCAGCCGCGCGAGTAAAGCTCAAGTGCCGTGCGGCGGCTTCAAATGCTTTAACCGCATTAAGTGGTGGTAATCGTCTTGACATAGTGATCTCTATCTCAATTTTTAATTAGTTTTTCTAATCCGTATTGTTACATTTAATCGTTTGTAAAGGCCAGCTTTTTTGGTTAAATTTTGCGCCAATGAAACACCTAGGTTGGACAATCTCGACAACGATGATGGGAATGTCTGACAGCGTTATTTTGTCAGCCCGGAGGCGACTATGTTCAATTTAAAATCTGCATTTGCGTTAGTGTTAGTCTCAGCACTCAGTGTTAATGTCAGTGCCAATGTACTCGTTGACGAAATCGTTATAGATACCACTGACTTACAGGCAAGTATCAATGCCGATCTCACCGCAGCCATGGATAAAATGCAGCAGGAAGAGTTACAAACTCCCACCATGCTGATTGCGGAAGAAGGCAAAGTTCCAAGCCAGCAAGTGGTAAAAGTAGAGCAATAATGTTAACGCCTACCCTATCGCCAATAGAGGGGGATGTTTGACGAAAAAGCCGCAAATATTGCGGCTTTTTCGTTTTGGCATTCACCCAAGACGCTTATCAATCAAGCAATTAGCAGCCTTTATCTATGGACGGTACACTTTAACGTTAGTGTATCCCTGCTCAATTAAATACAGCGCCTGCAATTTACTCATCACCCCTCGTTCGCAATACAACAAGTAGGTTTTTTGCCTGTCGAGATCCGCAAACTGGGTTGCTAACTTGAAGAATGGAATACGTTTAATCTCAACCCCTTCAATTTGAAGCGGTTTGTTTTCTTCTTCCTCTGGAGCGCGGATATCAATCACAACCTCATTGGTATCTTCGATGGCGACCACGGTTTCCGTTTCTGTTATCCGAGTATCCATTTGCTCTGCAATCTCCCTAATATCGATAACGACAGCCTGCGCCACTATGTGATCGATCAAATCTTCTGAAAATTTCTTCTCTTCGGCTTCAACCTTCGCCAGTACCGCCTTTACGGTCGGCTTTTGGGAAATAACGCCGCAGTATTCTGGCATAGACTTCGCAAAATCTTCGGTACCAATTCTGCGACTCTCATTGATAATGTCCTGCTTATCCATGGCAATCAAGGGACGAAGGATCAGCAGTTCGGTACAACGGTCAATCACATTTAGGTTTGTGAGGGTTTGGCTTGATACTTGGCCTAAGCTTTCGCCCGTCACTAAGGCTTGAATGCCCATACGATCGGCGATACGCGCCGCGGTGCGCATCATCATCCGCTTAAGCACAACTCCCATTTGGCCATTGTCGATTTTCTCTAAAATCTCGGCAACCACGGGCTCAAAGGGCACAGAAATAAACTTCACCTTGTGAGATTCACCATAGGTTTTCCACAAGTGATACGCCACCTGTTTTACACCGATTTCGTGCTGCGCGCCGCCTAAATTAAAGAAGCAATAATGGGTGCGAGCGCCTTTCTTGATAAATTGGTAGCTAGAAACACCCGAGTCAAATCCGCCGGAAATCAACGACAACACATCTTCTTGGGTTGCCATCGGGAAGCCACCTAACCCCTCGATGCGTTTAGTCACCATGTACAATTTATCTCCCTCGATTTCGAGGTTGACTGTCACTTCTGGATTTTTTAAACGGACACCCAATGCATCGGTAAACTGATTTAAGCCACCACCGACATAACGCTCCACTTCGATGGAATTAAAGTCGTGTGTGCCAGTGCGCTTCACCCGCACACAAAAAGTTTTACCGGCAATTTGCTCACGGTAAACGGGCAGCACTTGCTGATAAATATCATCCACAGAGGTAAAACTGTACTCATCGACCTGAACAACGTGGGCAATACCAGGGATACATGCCAAGCGCTCACCAAAGGCCTGCGCTAACTCAGGTTTATCCTTAGGTACCATCACCATAATACGGTCCCATTGACGCTGCACTTTGGCATCTTCATCAACTTTTTTGAGCACATTACGGATGTTGGTTTCGAGCATTTTGGTGAAGCGCATCCGCACAGGCTTGCTCTTCATCATGATTTCTGGGTATAGCTTTACAATAAACTTCATGGGATTTCCGCGGGCAATTTTGAATACAGCAAAATTGGTTAAAAGAATAATCGGGGGATTATAACAAACTCACCGCGATTGACGCACCTGTTTCCATGCACCATGTCTTTCAGCTGTGCTTTGCACTAGATAATGATGCCTAAGGATGCGCGCCATCACGGGAGAGTAAGTGTTCAATCATTCAACACAAAGGGTTAGGATCTTACAGCCCAAAAAGTCCGAATAAAAAAGCCGCAGTAAATTTGCGGCTTTAGCTAAAAATAAACCCAATGGATTTAAGGCGTCTTATCGATTTGAATTTCTTCGGATTCCTTTGCCTTACCTTGCTCTATAGCAATTTCCACTCGGCGGTTACGGGCCCGATTTTCCGCTGAATTATTTGGTACTATGGGATTGTTAGATGCCATACCTACCACTTTCATCCGTTTAGAATCAAAGTCTTTCACCTCTAATAACACACTGGCAACGGCAACGGCACGCTTACTAGATAAATCCCAATTAGAGCTATAAAGCTCATCACTTATCTGCATATCATCGGTGTAACCAGACACGGTAATGATCCCCGGCACATCTTTTAATAACTCACCCACAGCATGAACTACAGGTTTAAATTTGGGCTGAAGGAAGCCAGAGCCCGAGGCAAATGAGCCTTTCTCGCGGATCCGGATAATAATCTGTTGACCTAAAGACTCAATTTCAATCGCACCATCGGTGATCTCTTTATTAAGCTCCTGGGCCATTTTTTTCACTTGCTGATTAATCTGATCCTGGGCCGCAGCGGCTTCGGCTTTGACAGCGTCGGCGGTATCCTGAGCCGTCGCACTCGCTTCGCCTCCCCTTTGAGAACCATTTTGTTGCTGTACGCCACCGGAGCTTTCGTCCTCACCCGCTTGGTAATCCAAAACAGGCTCGGTCATTTCATTGGTTTGTTGGTTGATAATTTCAATCGGAGTGGGATCGGGACGACCGGGCCTAAACTCCAGTGCAATCACCGACGTTCCCTTAGGAATATCTTTCACTTCGACCTTGTTTTGCACCCCGAAAGCATATTTCATCGAGCCTGCGATCTGCTTAAACTTCATCACATCCATTTCAGAAAACGATAGCAGCAGCACGAAAAAGCACATTAACAGCGACATTAAGTCGGCAAATGTTGCCAACCAGAGTGGAGCCCCTGGCGGTGGACAATTGCACTTAGCCATAGGCTACTCTCCGTCCGTTGTATCGACTTTCCGCTGTTTTTCAGCCAGGTAATTTTTCAAGAACCCTTCAATTACCCGTGGGTTTTGTCCATCTTGAATAGCCAATACCGCATCCATGATCAAGTTGCGGTTGAGCATTTCTTCGCCCATACGCAGGGTGAGTTTATCGGCGATAGGAAGACACACCATGTTGGCAACCACAGCACCATATAAAGTGGTTAACAGCGCCACCGCCATCGAAGGGCCAATGGATTTAGGATCTGACATATTCGATAGCATTGCCACTAGGCCGACGAGTGTACCTATCATCCCCATCGCTGGGCCAACGTCGCCAAAAGCTCTAAAAATAGCAATACCAATGCGATGACGTTCTTCCGTTAAGGCGATGTCTTTTTCGAGGGCGGCGCGCACCACTTCACCGTCATGGCCATCAACCAGCATATCGACGGCTTTTTGCATAAAACTATTGGTAATTTGCGCTTCTTCTAGTGCGAGAAAACCGCCTTTACGGGCGGCATCGGCCATAGTAACTGATTGCTCGATAAGATCATCTGGCTTATCAAGCTTAAACATAAAGGCTTTCGTCGCGATCTTAACCGCACCTAAAAACTGTTTAAGATTGAACTTCATCATCACAACGAAGAAAGAACCACCAAATACGATCAAAACCGAGGGCACATCAACGAAGATCATCAAACCGCCGCTGGTCACCATCGCCCAAAGGATAAAACCAAAGCTTCCGACCAGACCAATTAATGTAGCTAAATCCACAATGGCTCCTCAATATTGGCTATAAACAACATAATACTGACTCTATGAGTAAAATTACACTCGTGTTATTTGCGTCAACATAACACGCTAGTATTTACGTGAGCCTTATCAGTTATGCAAAAATCATCTAAAACGTGGTTATCCTATTGTCAGTTATCGGACAAGCACTAAGCAAGTTTAGCGACTATTTATATTTTCTGAAAAAAATTCAGCAACAAAGCGTGCTATTGAGCAAATATCCGCCGTCTGAATTTGACCCTTGCGCCGCCCTGATATACCTTGTGTCCGCTCTTTCAAAGGAATTATTAACGTGGCGAAGAAACCCGAAAACCTCAGTTTTGAAGAATCCCTAGCTGAACTCGAGCGCATTGTGGCCGAGTTAGAACAGGGGGACGTCTCACTCGATGATGCGTTAAAACAATTTGAACGTGGCATTAACCTCGTGCGTAATAGCCAAGCTAAGCTCGAACAAGCCCAACAAAAAGTGGCCATTTTACTGAAACCAGATGAAAATGCGCCCCTGTCTCCCTATGCCGTTGAGGGTGAATAAGCGTGTTAGTCAATGCCATACAAACATATCAACAACGGGTTGATAACCAATTAAAACAGCGTTTTAGTACACTCGAAGATACCGCCCCCCAATTAAAGGCGGCCATGACCCATGGCGCACTCCTAGGTGGTAAACGGATCCGTCCATTTCTTGTTTACAGTGTTGGGCAGATGTTCGGCGTCACGCTTGAAAAATTAGATGCCTGCGCCGCCGCCATTGAGTGCATCCATGCCTATTCCTTAATCCATGACGATTTACCCGCCATGGATGATGATGCGCTTCGCCGCGGTCAACCCACAGTGCATATTGCCTTCGATGAAGCCACCGCCATCCTTGCTGGCGATGCATTGCAAACCTTAGCCTTTGAAATTGTGACCGAAGCGGTTCCTGGTATCAGCAGTGAGCAGCATATCGCTATGGTTCGGGCATTGGCAAAAGCATCGGGGTATCGGGGTATGTGTGGCGGCCAAGCGATAGACTTAGCCTCAACCGATAAAAAAATTGATCTTAATGCTTTAACTCAACTACACAATATGAAAACGGGTGCGCTGATCAGCTGCGCCGTTGAGTTAGCCTTGATTGCCGCCAATGCACCAAAAGATGAATATCAGGCTATGATGGAATTTGCCCATGCAGTAGGGCTTGCCTTCCAAGTGCAAGACGATATTCTGGATATCATTGCCACCACGGAAGAACTCGGCAAGCCCCAGGGCTCGGACGCAGAATCGAATAAGAGTACTTTTCCGCAACTGCTTGGACTACAAGGTGCTAAAGACACCGCAGCGCAACTGATCCAAGAGGCACTATCAGCGCTGGCTAAATTGCCATACAATAGCCAGTTAATTGCAGACTTCGCCCGCTATATCATTGAGCGAAGAATATAATAAGAGACGAAGTATCTCGCTATGAGTTTGGACATTTCTCAGTTTCCCGTATTGGCCCAGGCCAATACTCCCAATGAACTCCGCCAACTTCCTCAGGCCCTATTACCACAGGTAGCCGATGAATTGCGAGAGTTCCTTCTTAAGTCCGTCGGCATGTCCAGCGGACATTTTGCCTCTGGCCTAGGTACGGTCGAATTAACCGTTGCCTTGCATTATGTCTACAACACCCCATTCGATCGTTTAATTTGGGATGTGGGCCATCAAGCCTATCCCCATAAAATTTTAACGGGGCGCCGGGATAAAATGCATACCATCAGGCAAAAGAATGGTTTGCATCCCTTCCCTTGGCGTGAAGAAAGTGAATACGACACCTTTAGCGTGGGGCATTCAGGCACATCCATCAGTGCCGCGCTGGCGATGGCCGTTGCCGCAGAGAAAGAACAAGCTGGACGTAAAGTAGTGGCCGTTATCGGCGATGGCGCCATGACAGGCGGTATGGTGTTTGAAGCCATGAACCACGCTGGCGACTTGCACAATGATATGCTGATGGTGCTGAACGACAACGAAATGTCAATTTCTGAAAATGTCGGCGCCCTAAACAATCACTTAGCCCAACTGATGTCAGGCCGTTTGTACACCACACTGCGCGAAGGCGGCAAGAAAGTGCTCAAGGGCATGCCTGTCATCAAAGAAATGGCCAAACGTACCGAAGAACACCTCAAAGGGATGGTGGTACCTGGCACACTGTTTGAAGAGCTAGGCTTTAATTATATCGGTCCGATTGATGGCCACGATGTGGAAGCTTTGGTCGAAACCCTACGCAATATGCGTAATCTCAAGGGGCCACAGGTCCTGCATATAATGACCAAAAAAGGTCGTGGCTATGAGCCCGCCGAGAAAGATCCTATCGGTTGGCACGCCGTGCCTAAGTTTGACCCTTCACAGTTTAAAAAGCCCGCGACAAAACCTGGGCTACCGACCTTCTCCCAGGTATTTGGCAAATGGCTATGCGATATCGCCGAGCAGGATGACAAAGTGCTCGGTATTACCCCAGCCATGCGTGAAGGTTCAGGCATGGTGGAGTTTTCCCAGCGCTTCCCGAAACAGTATTTCGATGCCGCCATTGCCGAACAACATGCTGTGACGCTCGGCGCAGGCTTTGCCTGTGAAGGCTATAAACCTGTGGTGGCGATTTACTCGACCTTCCTGCAACGAGCTTATGATCAACTGATCCACGATGTTGCCCTGCAACGATTACCCGTTTTATTTGCAATAGATCGCGGTGGTATTGTCGGCGCCGATGGTCCAACTCACCAAGGTGCGTTCGATTTAAGCTTTATGCGTTGCATCCCCAATATGGTGATTATGGCGCCGTCGGATGAAAATGAATGTCGTCAGATGCTGTATACCGGTTATTGCTACGATGCCGGTCCTAGTGCGGTTCGCTATCCAAGGGGTAGCGCGACAGGAGCCACGCAGGTCGAGGCGATGACGGCACTGCCTATTGGTAAAGGGGTCATCAAGCGTAACGGTACACGCATTGCCATACTGAACTTTGGTACGACATTAGCTGCGGCATTATCGGCGGCCGAGGATTTAGATGCCACTGTGGTCGATATGCGTTTTGTGAAGCCGCTGGATGTGGATTTAGTTAAAGAGATGGCGCAGACCCACGATGTACTCGTCACAGTGGAAGAAAACGCCATTATGGGCGGCGCTGGCTCTGGCGTATTAGAGCTTTTACAAAAACTTAAAATGCCTAAAGCTGTGCTGCAAATTGGTCTACCCGATGAGTTTATTAAACACGGTTCACCGGAAGAAGTGACCCATGATTTACAGCTCGATGCCGAAGGCATTCTAGCGCAAATCAATGCTTATCTAGCTGAATAATCAATAGATTATCTAGTCAAACAATCTTGAATCCCATCCCTAAATGGTGTTGGGATTAGAACATAAAAAAGGACTGCATTTGCAGTCCTTTTTCATAACATCTACTTTAGCAAAGCCTCAGTATTGCCTATGCCTCGATATCAATAGTCGCGCTTTCTTGGTTTGGGCTGCCCTGGGACACCATCACCATAGCAGGGCGTAGCAAACGACTATTGAGCTCATAACCCTTTTGCATCACTAACATTACAGTATTTGCCGGAAATTCGGCACTTGGCTGCATGCCAATCGCTTGATGTTGATCAGGGTTAAACGCCTGACCTTGGGGATCGATAGGCTTAACCCCGAACTTAGCCACGGCAGTTAAGAAACCTTTCTGGGTTAACTCAACGCCCTCATAGATGGCTTTTGTCGCTTCATCCTGAGGATTTGTGCCCTGTAGAGCACGTTCCATGTTGTCCAGCACAGGTAAAAGTTCATTGGCGAACTTTTCCAATGCGAATTTGTTTGCCTTCTCCACATCCATAGCGGCACGGCGACGAATGTTATCCACCTCGGCTGCGGCGCGTATCACTGAATCCTTCTGCTCTTCAACTTTCGCCAAAGCGTCAGCGAGTAACTGTTCCAGCTCTTCAATACGGAAATTGGCTTGGGTAAGCTCGTCGATAAGACTCGCTTCTTCGGTAGAGACTTCAGACTCTACACCCTCTTGGATCAGATCCTGTTCTGCTTTAATCGACTCGTTGCTCATTTTCACTCCAGCTAAAAATGCTTTGTTTCTAAATACTCTGGGCATATTATGGGGATCAATTTTGACGTTTCAAGGCCTAAGGCCAGATCTAGCATAAATATGACCACAAAGTTCCATACCATTGGCCTTATCGGCAAACCGCATCATCAAGGGACTAACCAAACCTTAAAACGTCTGCACCATTGGCTGACGATGCAAGGCTATGAAGTGTTAGCCGAAGAGCGAGTTGCCACCGAACTAGGCGCCAATATTGAAGCAGTGGATTTGCTGGAGATTGGCCGGCGCTGTGATTTAGCCATAGTGGTCGGTGGCGACGGCAATATGTTAGGCGCCGCCCGGGTATTAGCCCGCTTCGATGTGGGTGTGATCGGCGTGAACCGCGGCAACTTAGGCTTTTTAACGGACTTACCACCCGATGCCTTCGAAGAAGCACTCGCTAAAGTGCTTGATGGCGAATTTGATACCGAGCACAGATTCTTACTCGAAGCCGAGGTTTATCGCCACGGCATGCTCAAGGCGAGCAACACCGCGGTCAATGAAGCCGTACTTCATCCGGGTAAAATTGCCCATATGATTGAATTTGAAGTCTATATTGACGACCAATTTATGTACAGCCAGCGTGCCGATGGCATGATAGTGTCAACACCAACGGGATCGACGGCCTATGCCCTCTCCGCTGGCGGCGCTATTTTAACGCCAAATTTACAGGCACTCATCTTAGTACCTATGTTTCCACACACTTTATCCTGCCGCCCGATTGTGGTCGACGCCTGTAGCACGATTAAGATGGTGGTATCGCCGGAAAATGGGGAAAACCTCGAAGTGAGTTGTGACGGTCATGTGCATTTGGCCGTGTTACCGGGTGATGAAATTATTGTACGTCGTAGCTCGGAACAACTACGGCTTATCCACCCTAAGGGGCATAATTATTTCCACGTTTTGCGCACCAAATTAGGCTGGGGTAGCAAACTGTTCTGATAACCGCTGATAGCTACTCTAATACCAGTCCCATCGACCCAGACTTTTAAAAATGGCTAATGCTTTTTTGTGCTGTTTTTTTATGTAAACGACTTAATTAACGGAAAGTAAATTACACAATTAACTTAATTTCACTAAGTGACCTTGGTCACACCATATTTAACACCCATCAAAAACGTGATCCATATCACCATCAAAAAATCGCAAAAATAAAAATTTTTACCTTATATATCATATTAATAGCTAACCAGTTAATATTCTGATGTATTTTGAGCGTTAACTTATGCGACCTTAATCACACCTTAAAAATGTGTTAAAAATCCAGTAAGAACCCATTAATGAAATAAATGGATCAGTTAATTGCAATTACGAGGGCTAAACCCGTTTAAAAGTTCACTTTTAATAACTTTAATAGCGATTTATTGAAACATATATAAGTGAAGTTGATATGCCATAGCCATATCGAGTGATCTTGATCACAGATAGAAAATTCCTATGAGAGAAGCACCCCGCAGCGCTGTAAATTAGCATTTCATATAGCAGTCAAAATGATCTAGATCATATTAGTCGAGCACCAAATAGCGTCTAGTACACACCACAGAATGTCGTGACCATCAATATTTTCAGTAAAAACTGCTGATACAAGGTCTGGAAAGTCGACATTAAGGTAGATGCATAATCCTAATATTTTAATAAAAAAGACAGACCACTTTATGAAGAGGCAAGCATGACAATACTTCAACTCCTCGCCAGCTTGACGCCAGTGCTCAGCGTAATGCTATTTCTAGTGTTACTCAGAATGCCAGCATCAAAGGCTATGCCCATTTCCATGATAGCTACAGCGCTCGCCGCCGTATTTATATGGCAAATGGATACGACGCTACTGGCCGCATCGGTCCTCGAGGGACTACTCTCAGCCATCACACCATTAACCATCATTTTTGGTGCCGTATTCCTACTCAATACCCTGAAATACTCAGGTGCTATGGACACTATTCGCGCCGGTTTTACTAATATCAGCGCCGATGCCCGGGTGCAAGTGATCATCATTTGTTGGTTGTTTGGCGCCTTTATCGAAGGCAGTGCTGGTTTTGGTACCCCCGCCGCGATTGGTGCACCACTGCTGGTATTGCTAGGGGTTCCACCCGTTGCCGCAGCCGTTGTAGCTTTGATTGCTGACTCAGCTTGTGTGTCCTTTGGTGCTATCGGTTTACCCGTGCTCTTTGGTATGGAACAGGGCTTAATTCAGGGCGGCGTAAGCATGGCGGCGGAGCAATTTGCTGCACACGGCGGTGACTATGCTGGTTATGCTCGATATATCGTCATGCATATGATCACTATCGATTTAATCACAGGTTCATTAATCCCGCTGGTCATGGTGACTATGTTGACGGGGTTCTTTGGACGCAATAAATCCTTCAAGGAAGGATTAGCGATTTGGAAATTTGCGATTTTTGCAGGTCTTGCCTTTACCGTTCCCGCATGGATCATCAACTACCTTGCAGGCCCAGAATTCCCCTCAGTGATCGGTGCGTTAATCGGTATGGCGCTGGTGATCCCCGTTGCCCGCAAAGGTTATATGCTCCCTAAAACCCCTTGGAATGATTTTGCCGAGAATGACAATCAAGAGGGTGTGAAGGTTGAGGCTACGGCCAAATTCTCACAAATTGCCGCTTGGACACCCTATATCATTATGGCTGCCCTGCTAGTGTTATCACGCACAGTGGCACCATTAACTGCCTGGTTATCTAGCTTCAATATCAGCTGGACAGGTTTAATGGGCACCGAACTTAAGGCCAGCTTTGCCACTTTATATGCACCGGGTGCGTTCTTCGTCGCCGTGTGTATCATAGGTTTCTTCCTGTTCAAAATGAAAAGCCCTGCGATTAAGCAGTCAATAAGCATTTCATGTAAATCAATGTTACCGACGATTATTTCACTGGGCGCCTCAGTACCTATGGTGAAAATCTTCCTAAACTCAGGTGCTAACGGTTCAGGCCTCGCCTCTATGCCCGTGGCATTAGCAGACATGTTAGGCCAATCAATGGGCGCGGTATGGGCATGGATGGCGCCTATCGTTGGTATCTTTGGTGCCTTCCTATCGGGTTCAGCGACCTTCTCTAACATGATGTTCTCTAGTCTACAATACAGCGTGGCCGACAATATCGGCATGAACCACACATTGGTTTTGGCACTACAAGGGATTGGCGCAAACGCCGGTAACATGATGTGCGTAATGAACGTGGTAGCCGCAGCAACTGTGGTAGGTATGGCGGGTAGAGAATCAGAAATTATCCGTAAGACTATGCCAGTTGCCATCGCTTATGCCCTACTGGCAGGTACTATCGCAACCCTATGGGGTGGCTTTTAATCCATTGATTTAATTGAACAGTCGAGGTCACTTTCTGTGACTTCGACTTCAGTCAATTTACAAAGAGAGTAATGCAATGTCGATTAACTATAAATTGGTCATCGATGATCTAAGAGTGCAATTAGGTGACCACCCTGTCACAGATGATCCCGTCCGTCGTTTTGCTTGGTCTACCGATGCGAGTTACTTCAGAATCGTCCCCGAAGTCGTAGTACATGCCGAAACCCTAGAGCAAGTTAAACAGACGTTAGCGGTAGCACGAAAGCATAATGCGCCCGTGACCTTTAGGGCCGCCGGCACCAGTTTATCTGGCCAAGCTATCGGTGAAGGCATATTGCTGATCCTCGGCCATGATGGTTTTAGAAAAATTGAAGTCAGTAGCGACGCCAAGCAAATCACCCTAGGTGCCGCTGTTATTGGCTCCGATGCTAACGCCGTACTAGCGCCGCTTAACCGCAAAATTGGTCCCGATCCCGCCACTATAGGCTCCGCCAAAATTGGTGGTATTGTGGCAAACAATGCTTCGGGAATGTGCTGTGGTACAGCCCAAAACAGCTACCAAACGATTGCCTCAGCCAAGCTGCTTTTTGTCGATGGTACAGAGCTCGATACTGGCTGTGAAAAATCAAAGGCAGAATTTGCCAAAACCCACGGCAAAATGCTCGATGCGATAAAAGAACTGTCGCACATGACTCGCCATAATCCAGTATTGGCGGAGCGTATTCGTAAAAAATATTCCATCAAAAATACCACTGGCTATGGTATCAACTCGTTACTCGATTTTACCGATCCCTTCGACATCATTAATCATTTAATGGTGGGTATGGAAGGCACTTTAGCCTTCATTAACGAAGTCACCTACAACACTGTCAATGAGGCTAAATTTAAAGCCTCGGCCATGGCCGTGTTCCACAATATGGAAGATGCTGCCCGCGCTATTCCATTGATCAACGGTGAGAGTGTTGCAGCGGCGGAGCTCCTCGACTGGCCATCCATCAAAGCGGTAACCGGTAAACCTGGTATGCCAGACTGGCTATCGGAATTACCTGCATTATCCGCTATTTTGCTGATTGAATCCCGAGCCGATGATGCGCAAACCCTCGAAACTTATACCCAAGATGTCACCCAAAAACTTACCGGGTTTGACTTTATTCGCCCAATGGAATTTAGTGCCGACCCTGCGGTGTGTGACAAGTATTGGGCCATGCGTAAGGGGCTATTCCCGATTGTGGGCGGCGAGCGGCCAAAGGGTACCTCGGTCATTATCGAAGACGTAGCCTTCGAACTTGAGCATCTGGCGGCAGCAGCACGGGATATTACCGAGCTTTTCCATAAACATGGCTACCCAGAAGGCTGTATCTATGGCCATGCCCTAGCGGGTAACTTCCACTTTATTATTACCCCCACCTTCTCTACCCAAGCCGATATCGACCGCTTCCATGCCTTTATGGATGATATTGCCGATATGGTGATTAATAAGTACGACGGTTCAATGAAGGCCGAGCATGGCACTGGCCGTGCTGTGGCGCCGTTCGTCGAAAAAGAATGGGGACAAGATGCCTACACTCTGATGAAAAGCATCAAGCAAGTGTTCGATCCTAAGGGGATCCTAAACCCCGGCGTCATACTCAACGACGATAGCAATATCCACGTTAAAAACATCAAACCCTGCCCTGTGGTCGATGATTTTGTCGATAAGTGTATCGAATGTGGTTTCTGCGAAAAAACCTGCCCGACCTCGGCACTTAACTTCTCGCCACGTCAGCGTATCGCCACCCTGCGTGAAATTGAGCGTCTAGAGCAATCGGGTGATAAAGCCGCTGCAGCAGAAATGCGCGCCGCGGCTAAATACGATGTGGTTGATACCTGCGCCGCCTGCCAGCTGTGTACTATTGCCTGTCCGGTTGATAACAGCATGGGCCAATTGGTACGTAAATTGCGCACGCCGTACATCACCACCACTGAACAAAAAGTGCTGGATTTCCAAGCCAAACACTTTGGCGCAGTGAACCAAGTGATCAGCTCAGGTTTCGATATGCTCGGGGTTATCCATAAAATCACCGGCGATGGCATTACCAATGCCTTAATGAAAACCGGCCGCTTAATTTCTAAAGAAGTGCCCTATTGGAATCCGGATTTCCCTAAGGGCGGCAAACTGCCAAAACCATCGCCTGCTAAAGCTGGCCAAGAAACCGTGGTTTACTTCCCCGCCTGTGGCGGCAGAACCTTTGGCCCAACGCCGAAAGATCCCGATAATCGCACCCTGCCTGAAGTCGTTGTCACCCTGCTAGAACGCGCGGGTTATAACGTCATCACCCCAGAAAAGACCCGCGATCTCTGCTGTGGTCAGATGTGGGAATCTAAGGGTGACTTTAAAAATGCCGATGCCAAACGTCAGGAACTGATCGATGCGGTCAGCAAAATGACCAATGGTGGCAAGCTGCCTGTGGTCGTCGATGCACTGTCTTGTACCTATCGCACCCTCA
This sequence comes from Shewanella sp. KJ2020, assembly GCF_024197625.1. Classification (NCBI taxonomy): domain Bacteria; kingdom Pseudomonadati; phylum Pseudomonadota; class Gammaproteobacteria; order Alteromonadales; family Shewanellaceae; genus Shewanella; species Shewanella sp. KJ2020. Next base: position 127,441 of record NZ_JAKUKD010000010.1, read on the forward strand.
CGGGTAACCCCAAAGTACAAATTATCGACTTAGTTGAGTTTATGCACGACAACTTGCTCGATAAGCTCAATATCAGCAAAAAAGTCAATGTGGCTCTTCACTTAGGCTGTAGTGCTCGCAAGATGAAACTCGAGCCCAAAATGCAGGCGATTGCCAATGCCTGTTCAGCCCAAGTGCTAAAACCCGCAGGGATTGACTGCTGTGGTTACGCGGGTGAAAAAGGGTTATACAAACCCGAAATCAATGCCAGTGCACTGCGTAATATTAAAAAGCTGATCCCAGTAGAGATTAAGGAAGGCTATTACGCCAACCGTATGTGTGAGGTAGGTCTAACCCAACACAGTGGGATTTCCTATCGCCACTTAGCCTATCTGCTGGAAGAGTGCACCCGTTAATCATTCGTTAATGGCGTAAAAGCGGGGCTAATTTAGCCCGCTTTTACATCTAAAAGATATCATTCTCATTTATAGCTAAAACACAATTTAAAATCTTGAAACACAGCAATAAAAAACCAAATAAAACACAATAAAATCAATGCATTAAAATATTCTCATTTTTGCAAAAATCCATAGGATCATTTACTAAATTAGGGCTACATATTCTGTAAAGATAAGCCTATATTTGATCAACTACCTTAACATTTGTGTGGACATTGGGGACACAATGTAAGGCAATGTCGTTCACTAACAAGAAAGAGAAAACACCATGAAAATTGCTCTTTTCATCCCGTGTCTCGTTAATCAAATGATGCCAGATGTCGCTATCGCCACCTTGGAATTATTAGAAAAACTCGGGCACCAAGTGATTCTTCCCGAGGGCCAAACCTGCTGCGGGCAACCTATGACCAACTCGGGTTGCTTCGATGCAGCGCGCAGTACCACCCTTAAATTGCTCAACGCTTTTAAGGGAGTCGAATGCGACGCCATTGTTTGTCCCGCCGCCTCTTGCTTAGTGGCCGCAAAGGAAAACTTCCACGAGTTTGATAGCAGCCCAGAAGCCCAAGCGGTGATCGATAAACTCTATGAACTCACGGAGTTTTTACACGATATCGCACCAATCCCCGCCTTTACCAAGCCCTTCGCCCACAAAATCAGCCTGCAACTCAGTTGCCATGGCATCCGCATGTTGAGCCTTGCGACACCAAGCGAGCAAATGGGCCCAAGATTTAACAAAGTCGAAGCCGTATTAGCCAACATTGCAGGCATCGAAATCCTTTATCCCGATCGCCGTGATGAATGCTGTGGCTTTGGTGGAACATTCGCCGTCGATGAGGGCGCCGTTTCAGCCAAAATGGGCAAAGATAAGGCGCAGGCCCACGCGGCGACAGGGGCTCAATATGTGGTCGGTTTTGACCCATCTTGCCTATTACACCTCGATGGCATGATCCGCAGACAGCAATTGCCGATTGAAATTCGCCACATAGCGCAAGTGCTAAACGCAGCGCTCTAGGAGACTGACCATGGCTTATCAACACAATCACGGGGCGGTTGGCTCACAAGTCCATGCCCATAAGGCCGATATTTTTTGCCGCGATGAAACCCGAGTTGACTGGCACTCTAAAGCCCTTTGGGTGCTGCGAGAAAAACGCGACCGCGCCGCAGGAAGCTTGCCAGAATGGGAACAACTGCGTCAACTTGGCTCTGAAATCAAGCTACACACGCTAACCAATCTTGCTCAATATCTTGAAAATTTTGAAAAAAATTGTCAAGCAAACGGCATACAAGTTCATTGGGCCAAAGATGGCACCGAGCATAACCGTATCGTTCACGACATCTTATCCAGCCACAAAGTGAAAAAGCTGGTGAAGTCTAAGTCGATGCTGACCGAAGAATGCCACCTCAACCCGTATTTAGAGCAGCGTGGTATTGAAGTTATCGATACCGATTTAGGTGAGCGGATTATTCAGCTCGCCAAAATGCCGCCATCGCACATAGTTGTGCCCGCTATCCATATGAAAAAAGAAGAAGTCGGCGACCTCTTCCATGAGAAACTCGGCACTAAAGCGGGGGCATCCGATCCCTTGTATTTAGCCCGCGCCGCCCGCGCCCACCTGCGCCAACAGTTCCTCAGCGCCGATGCCGCGATGACGGGCGTGAACATGGCGATTGCCGATAAAGGCGCCGTGGTGGTTTGTACGAACGAAGGCAACGCCGATATGGGCGCTAACCTGCCTAAGTTGCAGCTGCATTCTATGGGCATAGATAAAATAGTCCCCGATGTCGATAGCGCAGCGGTGCTACTGCGCACACTGGCACGCAATGCCACCGGCCAACCTGTCACGACTTACAGCGCCTTTTACCGTGGTCCACAGCCCGAAGGCGAGATGCACATTATTATCGTCGACAATGGTCGAACTGAGATGCTCAAGGATAAAATCCTAGCAGAATCATTGAAGTGTATTCGTTGTGGTGGCTGTTTGAATACTTGTCCTGTGTATCGCCGTTCCGGTGGTTACAGCTACAACTACACCATTCCTGGTCCGATTGGGATTGCGGTGGGCGCCAAGCATGACGATACCAACTCCATCGCTTGGGCCTGTACTCTGTGTGGTAGCTGTACCTATGTCTGCCCGACCAAAGTACCGCTCGATAAGATTATTCATCACCACAGACGCCTTAAGGCCGAAGCGGGGCAACTCCCCTACGGTAAAAATGGCTATATGCCATTAGTCGGTAAATTTATGGCAAGTGAAACCATGCTAAATTGCTCTATGAGCATGGCAAGAACGGCGCTACGTATTTTACCTGGCAGTCTACTCAAGCCATTTAGTGGCGCATGGGGCAAATACCGTGAACTCCCAGTCGCCCCCAATTCCAGCTTTGAAGCTTGGTTTAAGAAACACAGGAGCCTATAAGATGTCTAGTAAACTTGAAATTCTCAATGCGCTCAAACTGTCGGCCTTAACCAATCACCCAATGCCGAGCATAGACGTGACGCCAAGGCTCGAAAACCTTGTCGGCCAGTTTGAAACTAACCTCAATGCTGTGGCGGGTACACTACATAAAGACGGTGGCATCAAAGCCCTGCAAGCCAAAGTGGATGAACTTGTCGCCCAAGGGTTACAGGTCATCTCCCTTGTAGAAGGTGTCACAGCAAACCGTGAAATGCCACCCACAGCCCACGAGCTCAAAGACATAGATTATGCAGTGATCCCGGGTGACATTGGCGTTGCTGAAAACGGTGCCATTTGGGTTAACAATAAGAATCTAGGCCACAGAGTGACGCCTTTTATCTGTGAAAACCTGATCTTAGCCCTGCCAACGAATAAGATTGTGCCGAACCTACATCAGGCAGCTAAAGAAATCACCTTAGCCTCAGGTGAGTTCGGAGTGTTTATCGCGGGTCCATCAAAAACCGCCGATATCGAACAAGCTCTCGTCGTTGGCGCCCACGGTGCCTGCAGCTTGAACGTGTATTTGCTCTAGAACCACGAATGAACGTCATGATGTAAAGTAACCTAGAAAACGCACAGGTTACGGGATAATCGAAACACAAAAGCCGCCTTCATCGGCGGCTTTCTTATTTAAACTTTAGCATCAGATGGCGAAACGAACTGGCAGTTAAACACGGGTATTGTTCAAGTCAATCCGAGGATGCAGGGCCGCCCCATTCTGCTGGTCAGGCTCCTTTATCAAGTCGCTTTAACCACGTGCTATAGCGCACAAACTGAGGATACCTTGGTAGTCTCCTCGACTCGGTTGATAGTATTCTCGACTATGTCCATGAGGCATTTATAGTAAAGGTGAGTAAATGAACGAAGTATTACTACAAATAAAGGCGCTCACCAATGGTGATCCTTTGTTGACGGCTGTCATTGTTGGAGTATTAACATTTACGCTAATTGGACTCGTAGGCTACATGCTAAAAGATGTCCCCGCGAAACTGTTAAGTTGGCTCAGTAGTCTGCTGTTTGTGCGGCTCACTATAGACGATAGCCATCAGGCGCGCGCAGAGATATTCAATAAGCTGTCCTTTTTGATCAGTAATACTACCATTCCGTTTTTTTCACGCTCTATCTCTGAGGCTGTGTACTTTGACTATGGTGTGAATTACGACGGGCGTGTCAGTGTTAAATCTATCGGCTACGGAATGCACCTGTTTAAATACTGTGGTTGTTTTATGTTGGCAACCCGTACTAAGGTCGATAGTACGATGGCATACGATTCTATTACTGTAAGAGCACCATGGTGGGCAAAAGATAAACTACATAGTTTTTTAGAAGATACTCGTGGAGACATCTCTACTGAGCCGAAAGTGAATATTTTCGAAGAAACCGAATGGTGTCGCTATGGCACATTGAAATCATCGGGTTTTAGTGAATTAGTGCTAGATGAAGGGTTTAAGCAGGAGTTGATGAGGGAAGTTGATAACTTCGCAAGTCGGGGAAAATCGGTTGTCAGTAAGCTAACCATACTGTTACATGGAAAAACGGGCACGGGTAAGACGGGTATAGCGAGAGCCTTAGCGGTTGAGTATCATCGCGATCTATACATATTGAATCTATCGACTGTCAATGATGCCACTATTCATAAGGCGATTAGAAAAGTACCGCCCGGAGCTATGTTGTTAATAGAGGACTGTGACTGTGTAAAGGCTACGGTATCACGTACTGCTGAAAGCAATGTCGATAACCCACCACTCACTTTAGGTGGCGTTTTAAACGCCTTAGACGGAATCGTCCCTCTTGATGATTGCCTTGTCATAATGACCACAAATCATCTTGATAATCTTGACCCAGCGTTAATACGTAAAGGTCGTGTAGATGTCAGTATTGAAGTACCGCTTATCAGTGCAAAACAAGTTAATGAAGACTACTTTGAGCGTTTTGGTGCCGTTCTTAATAGAACTGAGCCATTGTTAGGTTGTGAAGTCTATGAACTCCATCGCAGAGCGAGCTTAAGATATGGTGTGTGTTGTAAGCCAGTGTAGATGCTCTGGATTCAACAAACTAGGAGGTTATGATAGCCATGAATAACAATAAACTGATCGTCTTCAATTAGGGGTAACTGGCCGAGTTGCTGTAATCTGATTTTTAATTCCGCAAGCAGAAATACATTGTCATCCGCCAAACCGGCGGGAAAAACGGTTTTCGCAATTCTAATCGCGTTAATGGATTTATAGCGAATACGCCTTTGCACAAACAGACAATCAGTAGCCATGATCTCGGATAACACTTGATTGGAGGCTTCATAATCGAGAGGAAAGTCCTCTTCACCGACCAACTGTAGTTGCAAATACACAGGACGAGAAGCTAACAGCGTCATACATTCGCGCCATTTAGTATTATTCATCATAGAACTCATAATGTTAAATTGCTTTTTTACCCCTGATGATTAACAAGTTACCTTTGGTGTTTAACAGCCCATATAGGGATTAAAAATGGTAGCGCATAAAGTAAGCCGCTTAAAGTAATGGGCTAGACGTAAACTCGTTTAGTACATCTTCTGAGGTTGACTCATATTCAACCACCAGTTTATGGAGTGTAAGCCGATACACTCTCACCTCAATATTCCCTCGCACAGCATAAATTAAAGCGCCGCCATAGGTTGTTTCAGGCCCAAGATCTCCTGCTGGAACTTGCTCGGCGGCGCCAATATACAGGCACCCTGACAATACTGTTAAATTTGCAGAGAGATAATTCGAATTGAGCCCAGCCTCACCTAACTTGCGGAAAATTTCAACCTCATAACAGCCATCGATACCAAGTCCTACGAATAGCACATGACCTTGATTGATTTCCAAAATTTCGTCACTCGGCACAGACCACCAATCAGCCGTATCTTCGCAGCGATGAATTAATGCCGCGGGATCAAATATCGCCATTGTGGCGGTATCTGTGTCAAACCGAGTTGTTGTATAGGGTTTACTCATCATCCTTGCCCACTAACAGAAATGATTCTGACTACCTGTTTTATCCTTGATAACCTCAACACCGAAAATAGAAAGATCTCCATAATTTTATGCCATTACAACCACTTATAACAATCTGCTACATAAAGGCCTTGGTGAACGCTTCCTTCGACTGGCGAATATAGTTACGGGCGCTTTGGGCATGTTGCTCCCACACGGCGCGATCGCTTGGGTCGGTGAAAGGGTTTTGTTCGGCGGCAATTGAGCGTTCAAAACGGTCATAGAAGGTTAACATGGCCGAAGTGATCTGGTTAAAGCGCTCCTTGAACTCTTGAAATTCATCAATTTTTTCAGTGGTCTTAATCATATACTGCACAAGTTCAGCATTGCTATTTGACGCTAATAGGGCTTCGGCCTTAGCGCTAATATTGGCGCTGGCATCGGCGATCACTAATGCACGGGTTTGTTCGTCCTTACTCATCACTCGGCTGTAATTTTCAGGGGTGCGGGCAATCCCAGCATGTTGTAAATAGCTGCGCAGGTGCTTGTCGAGATCGCGGCGAAACGTATCTAAGTTCTTCTGCATATTGACTAAATCATTATCGAGCGCTGTGACCTGTTGCAACTCTTTCTCGATTTCAGACATAAATCGCTCGGCCTGCTGGTAGATCTTTAGGCCATTTTCTTCGGCAAACTTTTTATCGCTGCGGCTCAAGTCGCTGTTGTCATAGTTAGAGCGATCAAAAGTCGCGGCCAAGAATGACTTAAAAGGTTCGGCAAAGGCGGAATAAGCACCGGCACTGACCACATTTAATGTGGCGGTTGCCAAGTCACCGAAGGGTTTCACCATAGAACCTAAACGCGCCTGCTGGATAGGCGATGCCACTCGTTTAGCATCGGTCAGAACCGACCTAAAAGTGTTATAACCTAATGGGTTAGACATCTTATTGCGCTCAGAGGTTGCTAATACGAAGGTAATACTCGAATAGATGGCATTGGAGTATTCGAGGTATTGCCTTTGGCTCTCAAGCTGGGCGGCGTAATTTTTACCAAGGGTGCGAAATGACTCGGATTGTACCTCGTAATTTTTATCTTCCTTAAGCTTATCTAAAATCCCACCGATAATTTTTTGCTCGTTTTTTTGCAGCGCAATATCGAGGCGAATTTTATCGAGCGTCAGATCGTCCAAGCTTATAGAGCCATTGATGGACTCGATGTCAAGGCGAATATACTGGCGGCTCGGGTCGTCAATAGAGACGCGATGGGCCAAATATTCATTCGCGCCGGGGGTGATATCGATTAAGGCGACATGCTGCCACTGGGCATCGAGTTTTAATACCGGAGAGGTTAATACATTGATTCGATACTGGGTTTGAGTATTTTGAGTTTTCACCCAAAACTCTAATAGGCCCGCTTCTGAAATAGGATACTTACTGACGATACTGCTATTGCCTTCGGCGCATAGGAGTGCGCTTTCACCGCTGTGGGGCTCAGCGCCTTCAAATTGGCAACCCATGATCCACGACCAAGGTTGAGATAAACGATTACCTTCAAAGTCGCTGGCAAACACTAACTCATTATCTTTGGCACTGGCATTAACACTAGTTAACACGCCAAACAACAGCATAGAAATGACTGCAGTGGTGCGCATAGGGGCCTCATTAAAAACATAAATGACTAAAACCAGCGAAATGTATCAGAGCACATCATCCCACGCTAGCCCTAAGTCATATTTGCCGCAAAAGATATTTACATCACCGCTCGCACTAAAATAAAAGCCCTCCACATGGGGAATTAGGCTTAATCTTGGGCAGTTTTAGCCGAAGGGACAAGTAGACGCGATTCGACCCGTCCCATGGCGATAAACATCCAAATGGTGAGAATTGCGCTACAGGTCGCCAATGATATCCACACACCAACAACCCCAAATGCCCAAGCAAAACAGTAAATTATCGCGGCAATCAGGATAAGTTTAGCGCCTGTCAGAATCGAGGCTTGCCGAGAGCAATTAATCGCCTGAAAGAAACTCGCACCAACTAAGATCAAACCTTCCATAGGTAAGCCCCAGAAATACCAACGCATGCCCTCAATTGCCACCGGCGTTAAGTTAGGATTATCGCCAGCAAATAAATACACTAACCACTCGGGGCGAGAATAGATCAGCAATAACCCTAATACCGCGGTGAGTAGCGTCATGCCAAAGGCAATATTGCGCGCCTGTTTTACCCGATCGAACCGCCCTGCTCCCGCATTAAAACTGTAAATGGGCTGAGTACCAAGGGCGATACCCTCAAAAATCAAATAGAAAAACGCTTCGGTGTAACTCACTACGCCGTATGCGGCAACATGCAAAGGTCCACCGACCCACAAAAAGGCCGTATTGTGCAGGGTTAACACTATCGACAGATAGAGGTTCATCAAAAAGCTGGGAAGCCCCACACGGGCGATATTCAAACAATTGTCGAGCTTGAGCTTCATCTGCTCAAGGTTGATCTTTAGCTGGGTACGCGGACTAAAAAAGTGCTGCAAACACAAAAGCCCAGTCACAGCCTGGGACAACATAGTCGCAATCGCGGCCCCCGCCAAACCGAAGGGAAACACCACAATAAATAGCCAATCTAAGAAAGTATTAAGCACTCCCCCTAAGATCAGCACAAAGGTCACCATAGAAGGCCGACCATCATTACGCAATAACGTCGTAAAAGTCATGGAGATAATGGGAAAATGACACAGGGCGAAATACCAAAATAGGTATTCGTTGGCATTCTCAAGGATTTCCCCTTCTGCACCTAAGGCGATTAAAATATCCCTGGAAAATACCCCGCCAATAAGGGCAAAAAACGCGCCAGCCAATAGACATAGGCTAAAGGCATTACCGAGGAGTTTACGCGCCTTAGCGACATTGCCTTGGCCAAGATTGATCGACACTAATGCCGCGCTGCCCATGCCTATCATGGCACCAACGGCATATAAAATGGCCCCAACAGGGTACGCTAGCATCATGCCCGCCAGCCCAGTTTCACCTAAGTAATGCCCAACGAAAATGCCGTCAATAGTGACATACACCCCAGTCACGAGCATGGACGCTATGGTGGGTATGGTATAACGCCAAAAAAGCTTGGCGATCGGCTCCTTGAGCAAATGCTGATCTATTGGTGCCTGGGATAGTGCTGTCATTACCGTGTCTCAAAAAGATTAAGGAGGCGCGCATCGGATCTAAAAAAATATCAATGAACAAAAATGCGGCAACGGATTGTACCTAAATTTCGCCATAAAACAAAACCGGATCATTCGATTTAATTTATGGCAAAACATAATAATCACAACAAGTTATACATAAAACAGTTTCATTTCAGCCCGGTGACAATCGCAGCACCACTTGGCAACAGTTCTAGGGCAACTCATCATTTTTCGCTACTTTTTTGGTATTTAATCTTGAATTAGGTAAAGTGTTGGCTTAAATAACTCAAATTGGGTTTTATGTCTTAAGTAAAATAACGAAAGACATATATCTAACATATTGATAAAAAATGAGTTATAGACAATTTAATTTGATAACAATAATAAAGGGAAGGACATGAGTCAAAATAGTCCAAATGCAGAAAACGATCTGCGGGAAGTAAAACAGCTAGGCATGTGGGCCTCTATCACGAGCTTGGGCTACATTTTTTGGCTCGTTGGCGGCATGGAGCTGGTCGAACGTATCGCCTACTACGGTGTTAAGGCGAGTGCGGGTCTGTATGCCAAGGCCCCCGAATCGGCGGGTGGTTTAGGCATAAGCCTTAGTGACTACGGCATTATTATTTCGCTGTGGGCCATTATGCAGACCTTTGTCCCGGTATTTACTGGCGGCATTTCCGATAGAGTCGGCTATAAAGAAACCATCTTTGGCTCGACCATCATTAAGATTTTTGGCTATCTGGTGATGGCATTTTTCCCCAGTTTTTGGGGATTTCTCGCGGGTTCTTTACTCCTCGCCATAGGCACAGGGATATTTAAACCCGGTATTCAAGGCACCTTAGTGCTATCGACCAATCGCAATAATACCTCCATGGCTTGGGGGATTTTTTACCAAGTGGTGAACATTGGTGGCTTTTTAGGGCCACTGGTTGCCGTACATATGCGCCAACTATCCTGGGACAATGTATTCTTCGCCTGCGCGGCAATTATCTCACTCAACTTCTTATTTTTACTGACTTACACTGAACCCGGTAAAGCCGAGCGACTGGCACGCAACAAGCAGATTAAGTCAGGGGAAATCAAGCAAGAAGCCCTGTGGCGTGATGCATGGCATGAGCTGAAAAAGCCAATAGTGATCTACTATATGCTGGTATTTTCAGGTTTCTGGTTCCTGTTCAACGCCCTGTTCGATGTGCTGCCCATCCATATTTCCGAATGGGTCGACACTAGCGTCATCGTCACCTCGCTTTTTGGTAGCGAAGGCACCAGTAACGGCATCCTGCAATTCTGGCTCGGTCTCAATAACGAAGGCACTAAGGTGATGCCAGAGGGCATGCTCAACCTCAATGCGGGTCTGATCATGACCAGTTGCTTTATCATCGCCGCATTGACCGCCAAATATCGCATCACCACGGCCATGTTAATTGGTTGCTTGCTGAGTATTTTAGCTTTTGTGTTTATTGGTGCTTTCCATGCGGCTTGGTTTATCGTGCTCGCTATTGCCATGTTTTCCATCGGCGAAATGATGATAAGCCCGAAGAAAAACGAATTTATGGGCAATATCGCCCCCGAAGGCAAAAAGGCCATGTACCTAGGGTTTGTGATGTTACCCCAAGGGATTGGTTGGGGATTAGAAGGCTACTTTGGCCCTAAACTCTATGAGATTTATGCCTCTAAGGAATTATTTTCACGGGATTTATTACTAGAACGCGGCATGGGTAGCACGGAGGTAGATGCCATCCCACAGGGTGAAGCCTTTACGACTCTGGTGAGCTATACCGGGGAAAATGCCCATGATCTCACGCAACTGCTCTACCATAGCCACAACATAGGCATGGCTTGGTACATTATTGCTGCGATAGGCACGATTTCTGCGGTCGGAATTTATTTCTATGGTAAGTGGTTACTGACACTGCAAAAGGCGCAGCAAGCGGCGCAGTAACCCAAACAACATTTGAAAGTGAGTATGCACATACTCACTTTTTTATTGGGCGATTGGCAATCAGTCCAGCAGCGTTGGGGTGAATTGTTCGGCGCTGAGCACTAACCCCAATTCTTGAATTTGAGTCTGCAGCTGACTTAACGCTTGATCCACTGTGGCTAAGGTTAAGGTATTATCATCCAATAGATACACTTGCCTTAAGCTCGTATAGTAAAACAACAAAGTAATCAGCGCATTAACATCATTTTTAGCCGCAGCAGCCTTTATTTTAATCAGCTTACGGTAGATACGATTCTGCAACTGTTTTAACTGCCAAACATAGTAAATTTCAGTAAAAAACGGTTTTGCTTTAAGTTGAAACACTATGGCACTGCAGAGGATCACCGCCAGTATCACCCCGAGTAAATTTAAGTGAAAATTCCCCGTAGGCTCACCGGATATAGCAGGCACACCGAAAAGCGCAATCAGCCCTGCCCCGAAGGAAAGCGAGAGCAATATCAGGCTAAGCACTAAAGTCACCATAAATAAGTTCATGTTTTTGCGGTAAATGCCTTTATCAACATGCTGTAACTTCATAATCTCCATTCTCAAATAGCCGCCTAAATAGGCGTAATGTTTAATGCGAGGCTTAGCATACTCGAATCCCCTTTCGTCGGCCTTAAATGATTAAAGACTGATGAAGATACAAATTGAAACAACCTGAAAATTAAGGTTAACTGTCAAACTAATACAAGCAGTTAATTCAGTACTATTCACCCAATAAAACAGAGTGACTCGATTACACTTAACACACGCAATGTCTACGAATGTTCAAAAAGGTGTACAATTTACTGGCTATGAATGTCGTTTATCCCCTAAGCCTTGGATCCCACTAATTTAATATGATAAATCCCCTAAGGAGCGCCATGATACTGAGCAAAATCCATCCCAAAGCTCTCCTTTTAGCACTCAGTGGCTTTTGCTGTACTGTTCAGGCTGAGGATCTGCTTGCGGTTGGTACTCGCTTTAATCAAATCTTTGAACAACAAGCCAATGGGGAATTTACTGGCCTTGGGGTCGATATATTGAACCGTTTCGCCAAGCAACAAAAAGTCACTATTCACTATCAAATGACCCCTTGGCGCCGAGCTCAGTCTATGGTTGAACGCGGTCAAGCAGATATTTTGATCGGGCCATACTTCAACCAAGCTCGGCAACACCTACTCTCCTTCTCGGCCAAGGCTTTCTACCGTGATGAGATTGTTTTTTACGCCCGAAAAACCAGCATCATCCCCTGGAATGGTGACTACGAGAGTATCAAAGGTCTACGCATAGGTAAGATGCAGGGCTGGAGTTATGGAGAATTATTTAATGAAAAAACTCAGTCACTTACCATAAATGAGTTTGTTGATATCAAGAGTGGTATTGAACGTTTATCCCGCGGCGATCTCGATCTGCTGGCCACCAATGTGCGTAATACCGAGGCGACCTTAGCTAATATAAAAATCCCCCAGGCGATCGACCCCATTTTTCCGCTTATCGATACTCAGGATGGTTTTATGGCGTTCCCTAAACAAGCGCAATTTGCACCGCTCAAGCAGCAATTCGACTTTTTCTTCGAGGATATGCTGCAAAGCGGCGAACTTGCCAACCTTAGCAAAATCCATCGAGTGACTATTCCCGATTAAATCCCCAATTAAATCCCTAACTAAATCCCAATTAAACGACTAAACAAGCCATTAACTGCTGCTCGATATCATCCCAATCCAATTCTTGGGTCGCAATCATCTCTAATCTCGAGTCTAAGGTGTCATCGATTTCGGTAATATGACGCTCCCTATCCACCCAATTAATGCCCACAATACCGTCGGTAGTGATCATCACGGCTTTCAACCTCAGTAGCGATGCTCCCGCCGAAGCCAACTTAGTTTGCCGTTCGACAAACGCCATTAGCCTATAAAAATCAAACTCTTGAGAAGGTTCAAATACCCAGCCACAGCTAAAACATCCTTCGCCTTGATTCTGTTTACGCGCAATTCCACGTGGGTCAAAGCTGAGTAACTGTTCACTATCACTCTCGGCAAAAAGCCCCATCTCAGCCAATGAAGTAACCGTCCCGCGCAGTAAACTGTGGGGCTTTGCAACCGCATTGGCCTTAAGTGCCCATGTTCGCTCCCGCCGTGGTTGATCCAGAAAAACGCGTAATTCCAGTGGCAAGTCACGCTGTGAACTATGGCTGACGATAGGAATATCAATACGCTGTAAATCATTAATATAAGCGTGCAGCGCCGTTAATAGTGCGTCACTTTCTGTACAGTCACTTCCTGCAATTTCGGCATCTGAATATAAATCCGCCTTAGTGGCCACAATCACATCGGCAACCTGTAATTGCTGGATAAAGTTTGCATGGGTGTTGTAACGGGGATCGCTCACCTTTCTGGCATCGACTAGGCATAAAGTGCTGCGTAGGGAAATCACATTCTGATAGTGGGGCGCTGATAATACCTTAATGATTTCATTTGGATGACCCAGTCCCGTGGGTTCAATAAGCAAACGATCGGGTTTAGCCCTAGCAATCAGTTGATTGATGGCAACTTGGGTCGGCACCCCCGCCGCGCAACACATACAGCCCCCGGAAACCTCACGGATCTGGATCCCCGCATCGCTATTGTTGAGTAAACCTGCGTCAATCCCCACTTCGCCAAACTCATTGACTAATACGGCCCAGGTTTCATTCTCCGGTTTAGTTGCCAGTAATTGCTTGATTAAAGAGGTTTTACCGACCCCTAAAAAACCTGTGATGATATTAGTGGGAATGGCTTTTACTATCATGGCTAAACTCAACTGGGTCTAAAATAGGTTGGGATAACTAGGCTAGTCTGGGTTATTTCGGCTTATTACCGCGGGATGCGCCAAAACCCGAGCGATTTGCCGAGGGGGATTTCGGCTTAGCTTTATTAAAACCATTCCCCGCCGGAGCATTAGCGCCTTGGGTCGGTTTATCTTTAGCGTATTTCCCCGCTCGAGATGGTGCTTGGCGGGACCGCGCTTGACTCTCACTAGACGGACCACTCGACTTGCCGTTCGACTTACCAATAGTGCGATCCTTAGGGGCCTTATAGCTCCACTTAGTCGCCTTGGCCGTCGATGCTGGCGACTCGCGGTAACGTCCTAGCAATGGTGCACCCTCTTCATAACCTGGCTCGACCGACACGGGCAGTGTTTGTCCAATCAAGGCTTCAATTTCAGCGAGCATCTCATCATCGGAGGGGGACACAAAAGTGATGGCTCGACCCGAGAGTCCGGCACGGCCAGTGCGGCCAATGCGATGGACATAATCTTCGGCAAGGAAGGGCAACTCTAAGTTAATCACTAAGGGCAAGGCCTGAATATCGAGGCCACGGGCCGCCACATCGGTGGCCACTAATACCCGTAGTTTGCCCGCTTTAAAATCCTCTAACACGCGGTTTCGAGCGCCTTGGGTTTTATCCCCATGGAACACGCCCGCAGCGATACCATCGAGCTTTAATTCCTGCAATAAATACTCGGCACTCTCCTTAGTACTGGCAAACACAAGCACTTGGCGCCAGTTATGACGGCCAACGAGTTCGGACAACAATTCGGCCTTACGGCGTTTATCGACGCGATACACTTCCTGCACTACGGTCGATGCCGTCGTATTTTCGGCCACATTGACCCACTGGGGTTCATTGAGCATCTTCTCGGCGAGCTGTTTAACCGCATCGCTATAGGTTGCTGAAAACAACATGGTTTGGTGCAATGGCGCGATTAAACGCTTCACCTTTTCAATATCGCGCACAAAGCCTAAGTCCAGCATACGGTCGGCTTCATCGACAACGAGCGTCGTTACACTCGATAAATCTAAATTAAACTGTCCAATAATGTCGAACAAACGTCCCGGGGTCGCCACCAGAATATCCACCCCTTGCTCCACTCCTTTACGCTGCGGATTCATATTTGCGCCGCCGTAAACCGCTAGGGTTTTAAGGGGTAAGAACTGGCTATATTTTTGAATATTATCACAAACTTGGATAGCAAGTTCGCGGGTGGGTGTCATCACCAGAGCGCGCAGTGTGGGTTTATCGATATTCTCAGCGGACAATTTTTCAAGCACAGGTAAAGCAAAAGAGGCCGTTTTACCCGTTCCCGTTTGAGCGCAGGCCATAATATCTTTGCCTTCAAAGGCAAGCGGGATCACTTTCTCTTGTACTTGAGTGAGTTGCAGATAGCCGCACTCAGTTATCGCATTCAAAATGGGGGAAGATAAACCGAGTGTTTCAAATTTCATAAAGACTCTTTAGCTAAGTGGCAAAACATCTAAGGGGTTGCAAGGAAAGCGCACTGCCCCTAAAAGCAGGGCCGCGGAGTCTACCAAAATCCACGGCGTTTTTATAGGCAATTATCCAACGCAGTCTAAAGCCAAGGGAAATTTAAGCGACTGGAGAGATAAGCTTAGCCGATGCCTTTAAATATTTTTCAGCAAAGTCACTCGCTATCAGTGGTTTAGAGAATAAATACCCCTGACCAAAATCACACCCCGCGGCCAGCAATACCTGGCGCTGGGCCTCCGTTTCAACCCCTTCGGCTATGACCTTCATCCCCAGCTTATGGGCCATCACTATAATGGCTTCGCAGAGAATTTGATCGTTGGTATCCGTATCCACATTGCGGGTAAAAGATTGATCTATCTTAAGATAATCAATATCGAACTTCTTCAAATAAGCGAGTGACGAATACCCAGTACCAAAGTCGTCCAAGGAAACCTGTACTCCCGCATCCCGATAGGCGAGCAGTTTTTCAGTCACCCCCATGCTGGCATCGAGTAATAATCCCTCTGTAATTTCGACGCAGACACCGGCTCCCGTCATATCCAATTCCTGCAGCAGCCCGAGCCAATGGTGCAGTAATGCGCCCTCATCGCGGAACTGTATCGGGGATTTATTCACACTGATCTGGATTTCAACGCCTAACTCCTTTCGCCAGGCGGCACTTTGCCGTGCCGCTTGCTCGAAGACCCAGTTACCAATGTCGACAATAAGTCCCGTATCCTCGGCCACGGGAATAAATTCCGCCGGCGACACAAAACCACGCTCCGCATGATCCCAACGGATCAATGCCTCGGCCTTAGTGATGGCCCCCGTTTCCAATGCCACTATCGGCTGAAAATGCAACTGAAACTCTTTATTGAGCACGGCTTGGCGTAGGTCTTGGATTAGCCGCATGCGGTATTTGGCATATTCCTGCATCGAGGGGGTGAAGTAATTAAAGCGATTGCGCCCCTGATCTTTGGCCGCATACATGGCTTGGTCTGCGTGCTTAAGTAAACCTTCAATGCTTGTAGAGTCATCGGGATATAGGGTTATACCTATACTGGCGCTGATATAGGCGGTTTCTTCCCCTAATAGATAGGGCTCAGCAATACGCCGCAAAATCATCTCGGCGACCCGCTCAATCCCCTTGTGGTCGGCCATAGCACTCAGCACTACAGTAAATTCATCCCCACCAAGGCGTGCAACCACGTCGGTATCGCGCACACAGTCTTTTAAACGGTTGGCGGTTTCGATAAGCAATAGATCGCCCATCGCATGGCCTAAGGTGTCATTGACTTCTTTAAAGTAATCTAAATCTAGGAATAATAAGGCAAAATGATTGCGATTACGGTCGGAGTTTCTTATTTCAGCCCCAAGGTATTCGAGCAGCATGCGGCGATTAGGTAAGCCCGTTAAGGTATCGTAGTTGGCCTGCTTCCAGATCAAATGTTCATTTTGTTTTTTATCGGTAATATCGGAGAACAGTGCCACTCGGCGGAAGGGCTTGCCTGCTTCATCTTTAATGGTATTTATCGTTAACCAAATGACATACTCCTCCTTCCCCTTACGCCTCTGCCACATTTCGCCCTGCCAGCGGCCCTTTTCGCGGATTTCGGCGTTCATGCTGGTGTAAAAATCATGGCTATTGAGATCACAGTAAAGTACCCGAATATGCTGCCCTCGGACCTCGGACTCGCTGTACCCTGTGATATCGGTGAATGCGGCATTGACGGTTATAATCAGGCCGTTTTCATCGAGTACGCTCATGGCCTCGGAACTGTTTTCATACACTAGGGCGGATAATTTTAACGACTCCTCAATAAGTTTAGCCTCGGTGATATCGGTATAAGTACCGCACATCCTCAGGGCATTATTATTGGCATCGCGGCTAACGACTTTACCCGTATCTAAAATCCAACGAACACCTCGATTAAGAGTATTTAAACGATATTCCATCCTATGCTGCGCGGTTTCCCCCCGCAGGTGGGCTTCGAGGGAGTGCAGCACCTTAGGTCTGTCTTCGGCGACGATGGCGTCCATCCACTGGCGGCTGTCGGCATTCAACATGTCGATATCGCAGCCCAGCATATCGGCACTGCGGGCATTACGTTCGATGCGATCAAGGCGAATATCCCAATCCCACACACCCAGATCGCTGCTGCTTAACACCAGTTCGAGTTGCTCACGACTGGCAAGCACTTCCCTATCCGCCAACGTCTGCGCTGTCACATCTAAGTAACCGGCAATGACCAGCAGTACATTATTGTTTGCGCGCTTACAGGCAACTGTCATATGGGTATAGACAACCGAGTCATCCTTAGCGATAAAACGCTTATCCATCTCATAATTATCGAGTTTTCCCGCTAACATCAATTCAAACTTAACGATATCCGCTTCTATATCCTCTGGATGAGTCAGCTGCTTCCATGTCATATGGAGTAATTCACCTTCTGAATATTTCAGCATTTGGCACAGACGGGGATTCACCTTGATCCACTTTTGGTCCACATCAGTTATCGCAATACCAATATTGCCCACGTTGAATTGGCTGCGAAACAGAAAATCATCCTGAAGACGAATTTGCTCGTCCCGCTCAGATTCAAACCGTCTCGATAGCAACCTGCATAACAGCAAAGTAGCGATAGGGTAAATGGTTAACACGGGTAAACTGATGGTCATCAGGAGAGGTAAAGCGACGTCTAAGGGCAACATAAAAAACCACAGTAGCATCACTATATGGACCAGATAGGCAAAACTGAAGATTTCCTTTACCGAGAGATCCGCAAGGTAGGCCTTGCGATATTGACGCCACATCATCCCGATAAGTCCAGAGGAGATAATCACCCCCACCCCAATCCACATACCTGAGCCACCGATGCCGATGCGATAAAGGGAGGTAAGGGTCACGGCGATAAATGTCGGCAATCCACCAAAAAAGAGCCCAGAAACACAGAGCAGCACGGAGCGAGTGTCGAAGATAATGCCAGGTTGGTATATGAGAGGGCTGCTCATAATGGTGATGCATATTCCACCAATCAGAAATCCAATCCCCAAACGCCACAGTAAAAAATACTGCCGCTGGTGTTTTTTAGGTATCGCATCATACAAAAACACTAAAGCGAGCAGTAATGCCGCATTTTGTACTAATGGTAATAAAATGCTTTTATCCATGGATCAGGGAGCAACTCCAAAAAGTGAAGGATGAGAAACCTGTTACAACTTTCCCTCACTAGTGTAGCAGAATTGCTTACAAATCATGCGCTAATTACAAGCCTGTTATCACAAATTATCATACAACTGCTGTTGGTACAGTTGCGCAATCTGGCTCCAATCGAAACGTTTCGCCCGGGCATTCATCCGGATTTTTGACCAGTTTTCACTATTAAAACAATCTATTGCCTCCTTCAGCCTGCTTAAAAAACCTTCACCTTGTTCAATGAGGCCATTGCCATTAAACACAAAGCCATCGATACCATCGTGTACTGTGTCCTTGAGTCCACCGACACCATGCACTAAACAGGGCTGCCCGGCCCGCATCGCTAGCATTTGGCTGATCCCACAGGGTTCAAAGGAACTCGGCATCAGGAATAAGTCCCCATATTGGTAGAGACATTCAGAGAGCAATTCATGGTATCCCTGCAGAAACAGAAAGTTAGCATATTTGGCGGCAAGGCTTTGAAAAAATTTAGCAATCTCAGCATCACCACTTCCCAGCAGGATAAATAGGGCCTGGGGTTGAGCCTGTTGTAGCTGTGTTAATAGAGTTTCGAGCACAGAGCAACCCGAAGGTAATTGCTGGCGCAAAATCAGCACTTTTTGATCGGTCAAGCGGCCAACGGATGTCAGGAGGAAAGTTGGGACTTCACCTGCTAGGGCATGGCGCCAATGGGCCTGAGTCCGGGCGAAGGCAATCATATCCACACCACTCACTTGGGTTTGCGTGCCCTGCCATTCGACTAACGCCGCCTCAATCGTTGTGAGTAATGTTTTAAATTCATCGAGTTGAATATGTTGCAACGGCGGCGTTGCGGGTTGACCTTTTGGGGAGCTTGAGCTTAGATTTGAGCTCAGATGCGGGTTTAGGTCTGAATAGTTGCAACCATTTAAGATCCCAATGACCTTAGCCTCAGCGGCTTTTCGCCTTAGGTCTTGTTCTAACCCTTCGCCACCAAAGAATCCCGCAGCGACATCCGATGGCAACAACACTTCCTTTGCATAGCTGGGCGAGACAAGATGCACCCTATCACTGAGCACTATGCCCATTCGCATAGGATTAATGCAGTGGGGATAACGGGGATCGACGATCAATTGCCTTTGCCCATCACTCAGGGCGGCAAACAGGTCGGGAAACCAGGCCGCCAGCGATGAAGCATCCTGGCTTAGGGGCCGAATGCCCTGCAGGGCGAGGTTATGAATAGAGAACACACAGCCAATCGTCTTGAGGGCGCTGTACTCTGGCGCAAAAGCCCGCAACATGGCTAGACAACCCGCATGCCAATCATGGAGATGCAGCACCTGCGGCATAGGGATAAGGCCAGTCACTAAGGCTTTGGCTACGCTGGCACACAAAAGTGCAAACTTAGTCGCATCATCGGCAAAGGGACGTTCGGCACTTCCCTGACTATAAATTTTCCCGGAGGTGGATTGCCAGAGTCCATGTTCGAGCAAGTAAATCTTGGCCCCATCGACCCTAGGATGGGGGATCACAACTAATTTGACCCGCTCAGACCTTCCACCAAAGGCTACCTCAAACTCGCCTAAAGCCTGGGCCGTTGGCGAGGTCAAAAAGCCATAACTGGGCATAATCACATCGACGCACAAATCCACGCCCGCCAAAGCCGGTGGCAAATCACGGATCACATCTGCCATGCCGCCCACCTTGGCGCCCGCTAGGGCGCCATTTTCCGCCGCAACCATCAAGATACGTTTCACTTAAATCGGCACTCCAAAAGTTATTATCCAACACCACGGGCGATTAATGGTTTAGCCTTATTCATATCCCACGGGTAGGCCTAACATATCCCGCGTCACTAAGGTGACCCCCTTATCTGAAACCCGAAAGCCTTTAGCCCTGTCGTGGTCATGGTTGTAACCAATCACTGTGCCCTCGGGGATAATGCAGCCCCTATCGATAATGGCATTTTTAATCTTGCAGTGACGCAACACGACCACATCGGGCAGTACCACTGAATCCTCCACCAGCGAATAGGAACAAACGCGCACCTCATTAAATAACACGCTTCTCCGCACGGTCGCGCCGGAAATAATACAGCCGCCGGAAATAATCGAATCCACCGCCATGCCACGCCTATCATCATCGTCAAACACAAACTTGGCGGGGGGCAATTGCTCCTGGTAGGTCCAAATAGGCCATTTCGCATCGTAAAGATTTAAGGCGGGCGTTGGAGATAACAACTCCATATTGGCCTGCCAGAAGGAGTCTAAGGTGCCAACATCGCGCCAGTAGGCTTGCTCGTTCGGGAAGGCACTCTTAAAGGGGTAAGCAAACACTTTATGTTTTTCAATGATCGAGGGAATAATATCTTTGCCAAAGTCACGGTCAGAATTGGCGTTCTGCGCATCCTTTTTCAACTGATCAAATAAAAACTCAGTGTTAAACACATAGTTTCCCATGGAAGCTAAGCACTTTTCAGGATTGCCAGGTGAATGCTTCGGCTGTAGCGGTTTTTCTTCAAAGCCTAAAATGCGCAAATCTTCATCGACTTCCATCACCCCGAAGGCGCCGGCGGCCTCGGCAACGGGTACCTCGAGGCAGGAGACTGTCATATCCGCACCCGACTCGGCATGGGCCGCTAACAGTCCGGCGTAATCCATGCGATACACATGGTCCCCCGACAGCACCATCACATACTTAGGCAACTCGTGACGAATAATATCGATATTTTGGAACACGGCATCGGCCGTACCTTGATACCAATTTTCCGAGTAACGCTGTGATGCGGGTAAAATCTCCACCGACTCACCCAACTCCTTTTTAAAATGGCCCCAGCCGCGCATAACATGGCGGATCAATGAATGGGATTTATATTGAGTCACCACCCCCACACGACGGATCCCAGAGTTAATACAGTTCGATAGGGGAAAATCGATAATGCGGAATTTACCCCCAAAATACAGCGCGGGTTTAGCGCGCCAATCCGTGAGTTCATGCAAACGTGAGCCTCGCCCACCAGCCAAAATTAATGCATAGGTTTCACGAGTTAAATTACTGATATAACGTACATTAGACATAGGCTATTACTCCGAAAACGACGCATTACAGTCGATTAATGCCGCGATAAAACACCGCATCGACATCCCCTTAACCCCAGTTGACTGGCAACGGACTTCCCCATATTGGCATCCTTTCATTTCCACTCTCCTTTGACTGATTGCTGGATGCCTTTACAACTTCCAAATTTCATCCCTGTAACCTGCGATAGTGACATCGCTGGAAAAACGGCCGCTGGCCGCGGTATTGCGAATGCTCATTTGCGTCCACAATTGAGGATCTTTATACACATGGGCGACCGCCTCTTGGGCGGTGCGATAGCTATCAAAATCCGCCGCCGTCATCCACTGATCGTCCGAACTTTCGATGGAGGCGATGATAGGGTCAAAAATACCGGGTTCGAGTAGGTTAAAATGGCCACTCTTTAATAGCGCCATCACCTCAGACAGGGCACTGGACTGGGCGATAATCCGCTGCGGGTGATAATCGCAGCGCATCTGCCCAACCTGCTCGGCATTCAGACCAAACATGAAGAAGTTATCCACCCCGACTTCCTCGAGCATTTCAATATTCGCGCCGTCTAAGGTGCCGATAGTGAGCGCACCGTTCATCATAAATTTCATATTGCCGGTGCCAGAGGCCTCTTTACCCGCGGTCGAAATTTGCTCCGACAAATCTGTGCCTGGGCAAATTTTTTCCATGGCGCTGACGTTGTAGTTGGGTAAAAACGCAAAGCGCAGATAGGGGGCCACCACGGGATCGGAATTGACCATATGGGCCACATTGTTAGCGAGTTTGATAATCAGCTTTGCCATAAAATAGCCGGGGGCGGCCTTACCACCGATAAGCACACAGCGCGGCACCATGTTGTCGGTGTGGCCTTGCTGGATCTGATGATAGAGATGGATAACATGTAAGATATTGAGTAGCTGACGTTTATACTCATGGATACGCTTAACTTGCACATCAA
Source organism: Shewanella sp. KJ2020 (assembly GCF_024197625.1). Classification (NCBI taxonomy): domain Bacteria; kingdom Pseudomonadati; phylum Pseudomonadota; class Gammaproteobacteria; order Alteromonadales; family Shewanellaceae; genus Shewanella; species Shewanella sp. KJ2020. Next base: position 149,925 of record NZ_JAKUKD010000010.1, read on the forward strand.
ACAGCATACTGGGGTCGAACGCGACGCCGCACTCCTTAAGGATCATTTGTGCCAGCTGCGCCTTATTGACCTGTTTTACTTCACGCCATTTTTGAATAAAGCTGACATCGTGCGTTAGGGCATTGAGCGCCGTGAGTTGCTTTAAATCTGTCACCCACCCATGGCCTAAATGGGCAGTCAACAGCTTGGCCAATGCAGGATTGCAATGGGCCAACCAGCGCCTTGGAGTCACGCCATTTGTGCGGTTATTAAACTTCTCCGGCCACAGGGTATAAAAATCCTTAAATAGCCCTGTCTTTAATAATTGGGTGTGCAGCCCCGCCACCCCATTCACCGAAAAACTGGCCACTATCGCCAGATATGCCATGCGCACGTGGGGATCTGGACCATCTTGAATAATCGACATACTCGCCAGTTTTGCGCCATCCCCTGGCCAATGGTGGGCGACTAAATCTAAGTAGCGAGCATTGATTTCATAGATGATTTCTAAAATGCGCGGCAGCATTAACGCCATCATGCGCACGGGCCAGCGCTCTAAGGCTTCGGGTAACAAGGTGTGATTGGTGTAGGCCATAGTGTGGCAAGTGATGGCCCAAGCGGCATCCCATTCCAGACCATATTCATCCAACAATAAGCGCATTAATTCCGGTACGGCGATACTCGGGTGAGTGTCGTTTAACTGCATCACATTCTTAGCGGCAAAATCGCTAAAGTCATGGCCATGCTGGTGCACCCAACGTTTGAGCAGGTCCTGCAAACTGGCGGAGGATAAAAAATACTGTTGACGTAAGCGCAGCTCCTTGCCGTTTTCGCTGGCATCATTGGGATAGAGCACCATAGTGATCTGCTCGGCCAAGTTTTTACGGGCCACGGCCTCTGTGTAGTCACCTTGGTTAAATTCCGCGAGGTCGAAGTCATCCGTGGCCTCCGCCTTCCACAACCTCAAGGTATTCACCCTGCCATTGCGATACCCCGGGACTGGCATGTCGTAGGCGACGGCGAGCACATCCTGGGTGTCGACCCAAGTCATATGCCTGCGCCCCTGCTTATCCACATAGGATTCGGTGTGGCCAAAAAACGGCACTGTCACATTATGGTTTGGCACTCGCACTTCCCAAGGATTACCCTCACGTAACCAGCGGTCGGGGCGCTCGACTTGATAGCCATCGACAATCTTCTGGGCAAACATGCCGTACTCATAACGAATGCCATAACCCGTTACCGATAAATCCATGCTGGCACAGCTATCGAGAAAACAGGCTGCGAGTCGACCTAAGCCCCCATTGCCTAAGCCCGCATCATGTTCCACCTCTTCTAGCGCCTCCAATGTGACCGCATAATGGCTCAATGCATCACGACTATCCTGTTGTAAATCTAAGCTTAATAAGGCATTACCCAGCGCCCTACCCATTAAAAATTCAAGGGAAAAATAAGCCACTTGCCGCCGTTCAAAATGGCTGTCATCGAGTCGGGTCTGGCGCCAGTTATCTAACATTTGCTCCTTTACACTCAGTGCAAGGGCTTGAAATAACTCGCAGCTAACCCCTTCACCGCGGCTTAAACCATAACGAACATGGCGTTCGAAGGACGCGGGCAGCGCATCGCAGGGCTCACAGGGTTCTGCCGCTTTTTTAACGGTACTCGTTTTTTTGGCGCGGCTGGATTTAGCCGTTTTAGCGTCAGGGGGATTAAGGCTCAGTTCACTGTCATTACTCATAGTTAATTCCTTGATTAATTTATAAAATCAAATCAGCATGAAACAGCATAAGACTGCGATCCTGTAACAGGTATCGAGTCGGTAAGACCTGAGCATCCAGCGGCTCAACACAGGGGGACGATTGGCTGTCTAATGGTGTGCCCGATTGCGAGTCTGATTGGGTATGAATGAGACATTGCCACGGGCTTAAGTCGGTAAGTGTCGGGGGCGTAAAAGCTAAGGGATTATCGTCGGCATTAACCATAAGCAGTAACGCCTGTTGTTTGCCCTTAAGTTCTAAGTCCCCAGACAAGACCACGCTAAGGCTGCGGCACATGGACTCACTCCACAGGCTCTTAGTCATTTGCTCCCCCTGACGGCTAAACCAGTCTAAACGGGCACATGAGCTGGCTAAGGGCTGGGCGGCTAATTGCTCGTGGATAAAATGCCTAGCGCACAGGAGCGGAAAACGCTTACGTAGGGCAATGAGTGTGCGGGTAAAAGCAAGCAGTTCCCTGTCCATCCCGAGTGACGACCAATCGAACCAATTGAGTTTATTGTCCTGGCAATAGGCATTGTTATTGCCTAGTTGGGTTCGACCCGTTTCATCTCCGCTGAGCAACATGGGCACGCCCTGGGATAACAATAACGTGGTTAATAAGTTACGCTGCTGCCGCGCCCGAATCGCCATGATGGTAGGGTCTGAGGTCGGCCCTTCAACGCCGTAGTGGTAACTGAAGTTTTCTTGGTGGCCATCGCGATTATCTTCCCCATTGGCGAGGTTATGCCTGTGGGTATAACTCACGAGATCCCCCAGAGTGAATCCGTCGTGGCTGGTTAAAAAGTTAATACTGGCGGCGGGAGGCCGTCCACTGTGCTCAAAAAAATCCCCAGAGCCGTGAAAGCGGCGGGCAAACTCGGGCAACATGCCGTGATCGCCACGCCAGAAACGGCGCATAGTATCGCGGTATCTGTCGTTCCACTCGCTAAAGGCCACCGGGAAATTGCCCAATTGATAACCGCCGGGGCCAATATCCCAAGGCTCGGCAATCAATTTCACTTGGCACAGTACAGGGTCCTGCAGCAGTGCGTCGAAAAAGCCTGAACCCGGATCAAACCCATAGGCTTCACGCCCAAGGCAGGCGGCCAAATCGAAGCGAAAGCCATCCACGCCCATGACTTCGACCCAATAACGCAGCGAATCCAGCACTAGCTGCAACATGCGAGGATGATTGATATTTAAGGTATTTCCACAACCCGTATCATTGATATAGAAACGTTTATCGTTGGGGTGCAAACGGTAATAACTGAGGTTATCTATGCCACGAAAACTTAAAGTTGGCCCCAGCCGACTGCCTTCGGCGCTGTGGTTGTAGACCACATCGAGGATAACTTCGATCCCGGCGCTATGGAGCGCATCCACCATAGTGCGAAACTCGCCGATCTCCGCCGAGGATAAGTAACTGGGTTCGGGGGCAAAAAAACCGATGCTGTTATAACCCCAATAATTAGTTAATTGTTTTTCCAGTAAGAAAGGTTCAGTAAAAAAAGCCTGCACCGGAAGGAGTTCAACACAGGTCACCCCAAGCTCGACTAAATAATCGATGGCGGGCGTGGAAGCTAACCCCGCAAAAGTGCCGCGCCGCTTATCGTCAATCTCGGGATGCGCCGCCGTAAACCCCTTAAGGTGCATCTCATAGATAATGCTTTGCGCTAATGGCCGGCGAACGAGTGGCCGAATGGCCGATTCCTTGGCGGCAGCGATGAGCGGCCGAATATCCACCACTTTGCACTTAGGCATAAAAGCCGCGTTATCTAAGGTACTGAATGATAAGTCTTCATTACTGCTATTTAATTCATAGCCGTAGTTAGCCCTATGGTGTTGATACTCACCCACCAGTTGACGTGCATAGGGGTCGAGTAACAATTTATGGGGATTAAATCTATGCCCGAGCTGCGGTTCATAGGGACCATAAACCCGGTAGCCATACAGTTGCCCGGCCTTAAGCCCATGCACATAGCCATGCCAGATCTGCTGAGTCTGTTCACTCAGGGCAATACGGTGGATTTCGCTATGGCCGGCATCATCGAATAGGCAGAGTTCGACCCCAGTCGCATGGGCAGAAAATAGCGAAAAATTCACCCCGCCCTCATCCACAGTTGCCCCTAGGGGAAAGGGGCTTCCTGCACTGAGTTCATAGGGGAAATGGTGCTTTGGTGTCAGCCAAGCCTCGGTTGCCATAGTCTGTTAACCTCGCCCCGCTGCAGGGCCTAGGACTAAACAACCCAGAGGCGGTACTGTAATCAGCGCACTCTGCGCCATCCCCTGCCATGGCTGCGCCTCAGCCACGACTAGGCCAGCATTCCCCTGATTAGAACCTCCATAGAGATGGCTATCGCTGTTGAGGTATTCACAAAAATCCCCGCCTTGGGGTAAGCCGATGCGAAACCCTTGGTGAACCGTGGGCGTCATATTGATCACAAAGACGAGGGGCGAATCCTCCGCTAAGCCATAGCGTACGAAGGTGAAAATGCTGTCACGACCATTGTCGCAATCGAGCCAACGAAACCCCGCTGTGTCATAATCGAGCACCGATAACGCCGGCATTTGCCGGTATAACTGATTGAGATCGCGAAGCCAGTGCTGCACGCCTTGGTGTGGCTCAAAGGCCAACAGATGCCAGTCTAAGCTGTGGTTATGGTTCCACTCGTTACGTTGGGCAAATTCACTGCCCATAAAGAGGAGTTTCTTACCCGGATGTCCCCACATAAAGCCATAGTAGGCACGCAGAGTCGCAAATTTTTGCCAATCATCTCCGGGAATTTTATGCAGCAGTGAGCCCTTGCCATGCACGACTTCATCGTGGCTGACGGACAACATAAATTGCTCAGTGTAGGCGTACATTAAGCTGAAGGTCAGTTGATGGTGATGGTATTGGCGATAGATGGGATCGCGCCCTAGGTAACTTAGGCTGTCGTTCATCCAGCCCATATTCCACTTAAAGCCAAAGCCTAAACCATGGTGATCTGTAGGCTTAGTCACCCCCGCAAAGGCGGTAGATTCCTCGGCTATCATGCAAATACCGGGGAAGGCTTGATAAAGGCGCTGATTGAGCACCTGCAGAAAATCGATGGCTTCTAAATTTTCCCGCCCGCCATAGGCATTGGGTAACCATTGCCCCGGCTCGCGGCTGTAATCGAGGTACAACATGGAGGATACGGCATCTAACCTTAGACCATCGAAGTGAAATTCCCTTAGCCAATAGCAGGCATTACTCAGTAAAAAACTGCGCACTTCACCGCGGTCATAGTTGTAGATCAATGTGTCCCAGTCGGGGTGAGTACCCTTGCGGGGATCTTCATGCTCGTATAAACAAGTGCCGTCAAAACGCACTAAGCCGTGGGGATCCTTAGGGAAATGGGCCGCGACCCAATCGAGAATAATGCCAATATCCGCCCGGTGACAGGCATCAACAAAGGCCTTGAGCCCACTGGCCTCGCCGAATCTGTGGCTCGGGGCAAAAAGGCCGACGGGCTGGTAGCCCCAGGAGCCGTCGAAGGGATATTCACTGATCGGCATCAATTCGATATGGGTAAAACCTTGCGCCTTCACATAAGGAATCAGCTGTTCAATAAGATCTTGATAATCTAAGAATTGCTCGCCATGACTCCCCTTTCGGCGCCAGGAACCTAAGTGCACTTCATAGATAGACATAGGTGCTTTATGCCAAGCCGTTGCCGCCCGCTTGCTCATCCAAGCGGTATCATTCCAACTGTGATGCTGTTTGGGCGGCACGATAGACGCATTATGGGGCGCGCATTCCATTTGGGTTGCCATAGGATCGGCTTTAGCGTGCCGCTCACCATTTTGATAAACCAAATCAAACTTATAGTGCGCACCTTCGGCCACATTAGGTAAAAATAGCTCCCAAAGGCCATTAGCGATATGTTGGCGCATCACATGGTGGGTATGATCCCAATGATTAAAATCCCCGACCAGGGAAACCCGTTTCGCATTGGGCGCCCAGACACAAAAATGCACACCTTCAATGCCGTCCACATAGCGCCAATTCGCCCCTAAAAATCCGTAGGCCCGCTCGGCGCTACCTTCGCCAAACAGATAAACATCATCGTCGCTGAGCAAAGAACCAAATTGATAGGGGTCAACTATCTCTAACTGGCACAGGGGATATTCCACCCTTAAGCCATAGAGAAACGGCTTAACCCGCCGCCCCAATGTGCCCGCAAACAGGCCCTGCTCGTTGACTCTATCCAGACTCGCCACCTTACGGCCATCTTTAAGACTTATCACGTCAACCTTAAGGGCGTTGCGTAAAAAGCAACGTACTATGAGTCCCTTACCATCCGGCGAGCTGTGCATACCTAAGAGTGAGAACACATCCGTGTATTGACCATTTAGCAGCGCCACCTCGGCACCGTCATAAAAATAAGCATTAGCCTCAGTCATCATTTTGCTTCCGTTATTCATCAATGGTTCAATCGGGTAAATGGGTATTAGCTCGCTGGGGCAGTTGCCGTGCGCTGGCAATATTCTGCAAGCGTTGGCGGATCTCCCCCTGAGTCTTAGCCTGCATGACGCTAAGGGGTAAACGCCGTTGCCAGTTGGGGTATTCGAGCCAAGTCCCCGGAATATTCACCGCGTGGCGATCGCCGAGGAGATCGCACCACTGCACGCTATAGAGCGCACTGCAACCCGAGGCACCAAGGGTCATCCAAGCGGTTAATAGCTCATTAATATCAACGTCTTGGGCCGCAGAGTCCGGTAATAGTTTTTGCTGGATTAGCAGGGACACTAACTGCTGTTTCTCATATTCCCGCGCCGCCAAGGCTTCATCTAGCAGCCCATCACTGGCAAGCAGGGCGAGCTGCCGCCTTAAATGCAAATCGCTGCACGTCCACCAGGCGACCAAGGTCGGCACATCGTGGTTTGCCAGCATCATCAGGCTCTGGGACTTGTATTGCTCTGGCGACTTAAAGCCTTGATGGTCTTTGCAAAAGTAGAACAACTCGTTGGAGTAAATGCCCGCCTGATAGAGGCGGTGAATAATATCGGGTGGCACTAGCCCTAGGTCTTCACCTATTACCACACAGCGGGCGCGCTGACTCTCAAGGCATACGATGGCCAGTAAGGTTTCAACGGGGTAATACACATAGGCGCCCTTGCCTAAGTGCTTATCCAGCGGCCACCACCATAGACGCAGTAACCCCATCACATGATCGATGCGTAGCGCCCCGCAGTTCTCCATATTGGCACGGATAAGTTCAATAAAATGACGGTAATCATGCTGTTTTAATTTGACAGGATCGAGGGGGGGTAAACCCCAATTTTGGCCTTGGGGGGCAAAGGGATCCGGCGGTGCTCCTATGCTGGCATTGAGGCAAAACTGCTCGGCATTTGCTTGAACTTCAACCCCTTGAAGCGCTGCACCTACGGCCAAATCCCGGATAAGTCCAATGCCCATCCCCGCTTCTTTGGCTTTTAACTGACACAGTTGCAGCTGGGTTTCGGCAACAAACTGCAAATATAAGTAGAAACCCTCATCCTGGGCGATCGCCCTTGGACTTATCCGGGATTCAGCCTGGGCAAATTCAACTAAGGCTTCCCCCTGCTCGGCAACAAAGTCATGGAAACGTTTTGCTCTTGGGGTCTCCTTCGCTAAATGCATTTCGCAAAAGACGCTATATAAACGGGCAAAGGCTCGGTACTTAAGCTCACTCACCTTGGGATAATCGAGCCAATTATCCCGATTAAGTGCAACAATTGCCTCCTGCCAACTCGGTGACGTTAACTCGCTAGCCAAGTGCTCATATTCGGGCACACTTGGTAAATGAATATAGAGAGGGTTAAGCCTGCGGCGATCGCATGGACTGTAGGGGCTGGGGTGTTCCGGCGCGGCGATATCTAGGGCATGCAGTGGATTAAGCTGAATAAAATCAGCCCCATGACTCGCAAGAAAAGCGAGCAATTCCTCAAGATCACCAAAATCACCTATGCCCCATTGGCTATCACTGCGTAAACTGTATAGCTGAACGCTCACTCCCCATGGTTTATGGCGTTTTTCTTGGAGCGTGGCACTGAGCACACCTTGGTACGCCGTCCTAGTCGCCACCATTAACGTGCCATGGAAGGTCAAATCTTCTGGGATTTCAGTCCGTTGACGACAAGTCTCTAGTGGCGATTTTAACTTTAACGCTATCCCGTGATACCCCAAACCTAAGTCACAGTTCACTAACTCGAGACGATACTGAATATATTGCCCTTCACCGAAGAGGGCATGTTGAATTCGGTAGTCACCTATTGGCTTTAAGGATGGAAATGGCACATCAAAAACAATCGTTTCGCCTTGTTCACAGGCAATAGTGATAGTTAACTCGCCAGTATAGTCCTGGGGTAAGTAAAGGTTGAGCCAGGGCTCATCCACATAACACCAATGGAATGTGGGCAAAACTTGAGTCCAATGCTGCGCATCAAGCTGGTGAATTTGAGCTGCAATCTCACTCTCACTCAGTAAGGCTGGCTGCGCCTGTGTGCCTTTTTCACCACTGGCAAGGGTGTTTTTCTCCTGCAGCATGCAAGTCAAAATCCCTTGCCTATCCGTCTCAGGAATGCGGATATATTGGCCAAAGCAGTCAGTAAAGTCTGCTCCAACCCCTCGCAAATACAGCAACTTCTCCAGCCCCATATTTGTCGCCCCCGCGACGGCTCATCCATAGCTTTAGATAGGCAGTAACCATGCCAGCACAAAATAACAGCATGACGACAAATTTGTGTCAGCCAAATGACAGTGAAGACAATTTATAAATCAGTGACTTGAATAACTTAGTTTGGAATATTGCAAAATCTTGCCGTGGAAGATAAATGCCTTAGTGCACTAGATTGAAGCAAGCAGTGGTTAAAAAAGGTGCAATGAACTTAAAGGGAGCATTTTTAATGCTCCACTGGCAGAACAAATACCCCCCCTGCGCCATTACTCAACCTTCACGCCTTGAACTTTGTTTAATTAGGTTGCAACAATCAAGCTGCAACACTTTGTATCAATTAGAATTTTACCTTGAATTTTGCGAGCCACTTCTGTCACCATTCGCTCAGCCACAAAAAAGCAACATACAGCCAACATACAGCGCTGTTTATTTAAATCCAATATGCACAACCGCGTGTTTCTTCGGCGATGAATTGGTTATAAATTTTACTAAAAATAAGGATATAAGATGAAAACATTCACAGGGCTACTCTTTGCGAGTGGGCTGACACTCCTGTTAACAGCATGCGGTGGTAGTAGCGAGGAAGATTCGACGCCAGTCATCCCCACACCGGATCCGACGCCACCCGCATTATCCGCCGATATCTGCTATTTAATGGACACATCGAAGGGTGATATTACCCTCGCCATTGACCTAACGAACATGCCAATCACAGGTAAAAACTTTAAGCAGTATGTGGATAAGTCATTCTATAACGGCACTTTATTCCATAGAGCCGTCAATAATTTTGTTATTCAAGGCGGCGGATTTACGACGGGATTAAAGACTAAACCGACCAGTGCCCCCATAGTCAATGAGGCCGCAGTCGGTATTAGCAACAAGCGCGGAACAATTGCAATGGCGAGAACGACTGCTCCTGATTCTGCAACATCACAGTTCTTTATCAACATCTTAGATAATTCGGATCTGGATGCATCGGCCAGCAGTTATGGTTTTGCCGTTTTTGGCAAAGTCGTTGATGGGATGGATGTAGTCGATCAAATAAGCATAGTGCCCACTAAAACCAGCGGGGGTTTCTCCTATACGCCGGTGGAAGAAATTTTTATCAATTCAGTAACAGAAACCAACTGCCCAGCCAGCTAAATCCCCCGCTAAAGCGAATGTTATAGCGTAAAAAAGCACTGAATATTCAGTGCTTTTTAATACCCGTGCGACCCCGTCATAAAAATTCATCATTTTGTTACCAAGTTCCAACTTTAGTGGGAATTTAGCCCCAACAATCCCTTGAACTCGATCTAAATCACATATCGACTCCCCCTTAATTGGTAGCTTGGTAACCAGAAAATGAAACAAATTTATCTTTGTAAATTATATAGGTGGATATATGGCTGCTAAATTTTTTATTCCTTCTGTCAACGTATTAGGCCAAGGCGCAGTGGATGACGCTATCGGTGATATCAAAACCTTAGGCTTTAAACACGCACTCATAGTGACGGATAAACCCTTAGTCAAAATTGGCTTAGTCGGTGAAGTGGCCGAAAAACTCGGTCAAAATGGCATTACCTCAACCATTTATGATGGCGTGCAACCAAACCCAACCGTGGCGAACGTCGAAGCCGGTTTAGCCCTGCTAAAAGCTAACGAGTGTGACTTTGTGATTTCCCTCGGCGGCGGCTCCCCCCACGATTGTGCTAAGGGTATCGCTCTAGTTGCCACCAACGGCGGCAGCATTAAAGACTACGAAGGGTTAGATCAATCCGCAAAACCACAGTTGCCGTTAGTGGCCATCAATACGACGGCAGGCACCGCCAGTGAAATGACCCGTTTCTGCATCATTACCGACGAAGCCCGCCACATTAAAATGGCGATTGTCGATAAGCACACTACGCCTTTGCTGTCGGTGAACGATCCTGAGTTAATGCTGAAAAAACCTGCTAGCCTAACGGCGGCAACGGGTATGGATGCACTGACCCACGCAATCGAAGCCTATGTATCAATCGCAGCGAACCCAATCACAGATGCCTGTGCTATCAAGGCGATTGAGTTAATCCAGGCAAACTTAGTGAATGCTGTTGAAAATGGTCAAGATATCAATGCCCGTGAGCAAATGGCCTACGCCCAATTCTTAGCGGGTATGGCGTTTAACAATGCCAGCTTAGGTTATGTACATGCGATGGCGCATCAGTTGGGCGGTTTCTACGATCTGCCCCACGGCGTGTGTAACGCTCTGCTGTTGCCCCATGTGCAGGAATATAACGCCCAGATCGTCCCTAACCGTTTAAAAGATATTGCCAAAGCGATGGGCGTGGATGTATCTGCGATGACAGATGAGCAAGGTGCCAGTGCGGCGATCGCGGCAATTAAAAAACTGTCTGTTGCGGTCAAAATTCCTGAAAATCTGACCTTGTTAGGCGTTAAAGCGGAAGATATTCCAACCCTAGCTGAAAACGCCTTAAAAGATGCCTGTGGATTCACCAATCCAAAACAAGCGACCCATGGGGAGATCTGCCAGATCTTCACTAATGCGCTCTAATCTGAATGAGGTCAGCAGGAATCGCCATGCAATCTCACAGTTATCGCAAAATGATATAAAAAACGTGATCTCTGTGGGTTACACCCTGTTACAGATCCGATAAACTGCAGCCAGTTCGCTTTTTCCCTGCAAAAGATGAAGCCAGCTGAGAGGCCCATTCTAAGGAATGGGCCTCTGTCCATTCCGCCTTCTGCTTTTATACCCTGCGCTTATTCTATCCATAGGCGATTTATTGCGCCTAACACTCTTTTAATCACTTACACTGATAGCACTGCGGTCAATTGTTGCTTTATTAATCAGTAATTCAGCAAAAACGAAACTTCATTCTAAACTGAGAGCTAGCACAAAGTTATTGGTAAAAAACTCATGCTAAATAGAGTCATAACAAACCGAAGCAACTATTTAATTTTCATACAAAAACAAACGCTTTATTTAGAAAAGAAACCGAACATAATCGCCATAATTAATGATTGACCGAATTCAAAAACGATGCCTATGATGGCAACAATATCCTCGAACAGGTAGGTACGCTATGACAGCAATTACGCACGTATATAACTACACAGTTAGATGTCCACATTACAAAGATCCTGAACATCCGGTTACTTGGTTAAACCATATCGAAATGAACCAGTCCTGTGAAATTGCGTTAAACCGTATTACCAAATGGCATGAACTTTCAGGGAATAAATCCTTCGAGACCAATAAATTTGTCGTTCGCAAAGCCGAAAATGAAGACGCTTACTTTTCGATGCAGAGTGACAGATTGAAAAATGATGGCCACGCCCTCGTCACCTTTAAAATCTTTTTAGATGAATGTTGTGACGATGCCGCGCCAGAGGAAATTATGCAGCATCTGATTGAAGATTATCAGCAGCGATTAGCCAAGCTCGAACAAGCCTAATCTCTCCCAGCGGGTGCCACGCGCAGTGCTGGCACCCATGATAATCGCCTCACTCCATAATTCACACTTAGCACCCTATTCCCCCTCGGCACCACTCACACTCAGCCCCCTAAAAACATCGGTCGTATTAACCATTTCCACCTTAAATGACACTAACGGCAACACCTGTATCCCGTTAAGAGGTGAAATAAAGTGCGACTATCTGCTATATTGCCCTCACTTAACGTTACTATCACTTTTAAGAGATGGATATCAAAATGAATAAAGCAACGCTAATCATGATCCCGCTATTGCTTGCAACTTCGGCCTGTGCAGATTTAAAGGATGCCGGACGAGCCATTGGCACCACCACTAAAGATGTGACCAAGGAGATAGGTCACGCCACCCGCGACACCACCAAAGCTATTGGTCATGCCTCACGGGATGCGGTGAAATCGGTCAAAGAAGAACTGACAGAAGATTCAGAGTGACGCCCATGCGCCACTCTGCTTTATCGGGTCTCAATCCCTAGGCCGCATTAGCCCGAATACCATGGGGCACAGGCAAACCTTGCGCATTGACGTTTACAAACACCATCTTATCGATACTGACCACAGGCGCCTGCGTCATCTTATTGCGAACCTGACAACTGACAGTGATGGAACTGTGTCCAAGACTCACCAACTCTAAGCCAAATTCGAGCACATCCCCTTGGCGGGCTGGCGTCATAAAATTGATTTCTGAGATCAACTTAGTGACATGGCTAGTCGTCTTCATCTGACAGGCGGCAAAGATGGCGGCCTCTTCATCAATCCAACTTAATAGCTGGCCACCAAACAGTGTGTTCGCGGGGTTTAAATGTTCGGGTTTAACTAAACGACGACTGTAATATTTCATGGCGATGACCTCTATATGAATGCCAACAAACAGCTTAAGTACGCAAATAAGCGTGCCTTATATTGAGAGCATTATTCAGGCCATTTTTACTCGCCATTAAATAACAATGAGATAGCAATAAGTGTTTATAAAATGCGCTAAAAATTGCACCAACTCGAACCAGAGTTGCACCATAATAATCAGTCAGTTAACGATAAAAAAATAGCGACTCAAAGAGTCGCCAAGCTTAGGCAAGCAAATACTTACTGGGTAGGAAGTTAAGTCACAAGTTTTGACTTAAAAACCCGTGCAGCACATGTAGGCAAACTGCACGGGGGTACAACAGCTGCAACGCAGCTAAACACAGGGTTTACATTGACAACATCTTACGGGTAAATCGACCTTAGCAATCCCTTAAAACTGCTCCTCTTCGGTTGAGCCAGTCAGTGCAGTGACCGATGAATGACCACCCTGGATCACTGTCGTCACTTGGTCGAAATAACCAGTACCAACCTCCTGCTGATGGGCAACGAAGGTATAACCCTTCTTGGCCGCTGCAAACTCAACTTCTTGAACTTTCTCAACATAGTGCTTCATGCCTTCGCCACGAGCATAGTCATATGCAAGATCGAACATGTTGTACCACATGTTGTGGATACCGGCTAAAGTGATGAACTGGTACTTATAGCCCATGTCGGATAAGGCCTGTTGGAAGCGCGCAATAGTGGCGTCATCCAAGTTTTTCTTCCAGTTGAAGGAAGGTGAACAGTTATAGGCCAATAATTGATCTGGATATTTGGCATGGATAGCCTCGGCGAAAATACGCGCTTCTTCCAAATCTGGCTTAGCGGTTTCACACCAAATCAAGTCGGCATAGGGGGCGTAGGCAAGGCCACGGGAAATCGCTTGGTCAAGACCCGCTCTCACGCGATAGAAACCTTCGGCAGTACGCTCGCCAGTCACAAAGTCACGGTCATAGGGATCGCAATCGGAGGTTAACAGATCGGCTGCGTTCGCATCGGTACGGGCAATCACTAAGGTTTCAACGCCGCTCACGTCCGCCGCTAAACGTGCTGCAACTAACTTTTGCACCGCTTCTTGAGTAGGCACTAACACTTTACCGCCCATGTGACCGCATTTTTTAACCGAAGCTAACTGATCTTCAAAATGCACACCGGCAGCGCCAGCATCGATCATCGACTTCATCAATTCGAAGGCGTTTAATACCCCACCAAAACCCGCCTCGGCATCGGCAATGATTGGCAGGAAGTAATCCACAAATGCTTCATCTTCTGGATTGACGCCATTGCCCCATTGGATTTGGTCAGCACGGCGGAAGGAATTATTAATCCGCGATACCACAGCCGGAACTGAGTTCGCTGGGTACAAAGATTGGTCTGGGTACATAGTGCCAGCCAAGTTAGCATCGGCAGCCACTTGCCAGCCAGAAAGATAAATCGCTTCAATACCCGCTTTGGCCTGTTGCACCGCCTGACCGCCGGTTAAGGCACCGAGGGAGTTAACATAGCCTTTTTTCGCACCACCGTTGACTAAATCCCATAACTTAGCCGCACCCCGTTTTGCGATGGTGTTCTCTGGCACGATTGAGCCACGTAACGCCACCACTTCCTCCGCAGTGTAAGGACGACGCACATGTTTCCAACGTGGGTTTTCTGCCCAGTCTTTCTTGATCGCATCAATCTGCTGTTGACGTGAAATCTGCGTTGCCTTAGTCATAGGGTCACTCCTTTCTCTGTGATGTTGTAGCTATCATGAAACTGCCCCCCAGTTTCACTCTGCTTATGGGTTTGATTGGCGGTAGCCCCGCCACAGCTAATAATGTTTTAGATAAACGTTTATGCTAAGCCGTGAGCATCTCGTAACCGGGTAAGGTTAAGAAATCGACCAGTTCGTCAGAAGTGGTAATATCCTCGAGCAATACTGCGGCTTGGGTAAACTTGCCATGGGTGAATCTGTCGCTGCCCACTTCCTGCTTCACATTGGCAAGCTCCTCCACCAGCATATCTCTAAAGAGTTGTTTAGTAACAAGTTTGCCGTTTGACAACGACTTACCGTGTTGGATCCACTGCCAAATAGATGCCCTGGAAATCTCCGCCGTAGCCGCATCTTCCATTAAGCCGTAGATAGGTACGCAACCATTGCCGCTGATCCACGCTTCTAAATATTGCAGCGCAATACGAATATTGAGGCGCATGCCCTGTTCGGTACGCTCACCGTCACAGGTTTTGAGTAACTCTGCGGCGAGAATAGGCGCATCGACGTCGCGGGTAATATGCAACTGATTACTATGGTCTTGACCGATATATTCGTTGAAAATCCCCATGGCCGTGTCGGCAAGTCCAGGGTGTGCAACCCAAGTACCATCGTGGCCGTTACGCGCTTCTAACTCTTTATCCCTGCGCACTCGCTGCAAAACTGCTTCATTTTGTGCGGGGTCTTTCGCAGGAATAAAGGCAGCCATTCCGCCCATGGCTAAGGCGCCACGTTTATGGCAAGTCTTAATCAAGAGTCTTGAGTAAGCGCTTAAGAAAGGTGTATCCATAGTGACGGCCTGGCGATCGGGCAACACTCTGTCACTATGACGTTTTAATGTTTTGATATAACTGAAGATATAATCCCAACGGCCGCAGTTGAGCGCGACAATGTTAGAACGCAATTCATAGAGGATCTCATCCATTTCAAACACTGCTGGCAGCGTCTCAATCAGGCAAGTACACTTGATCGTTCCCGCCTGCAGGCAGAATCTTTCTTCAACAAAAGCAAACACTTTTGCCCACCAGCGCGCCTCAATATGGCTCTCTAGCTTAGGGATATAGAAGTAGGGTCCACTGCCTTTGGCCAGCAGTTGGCGATAGTTATGGTAAAAATACAGGGCAAAGTCGAACAGTGAGCCGGGAATGGCCTGACCATTAAACTCAACATGCTTCTCTTTTAAATGCAGACCACGGACGCGGCAGATCAATACCGCAGGATTTGGCCCCAACTTATAATGTTTGCCCGTTTCGGGAGCCGTGTATTCAATATCCCCGCGCACTGCATCGCGTAAATTGATTTGACCTTCGATGACTTTTTGCCAACTCGGCGCTAAGGAATCCTCAAAGTCAGCCATAAACACTTTGGCATTCGCATTGAGTGCATTGATCACCATCTTACGTTCAACTGGGCCGGTGATTTCCACCCGGCGATCAAGTAGATCTTGAGGAATACCTCGGATTTGCCACACCCCATCTCGAATCGCACGGGTTTCGGGTAAAAAGTCTGGCAAAGCTCCCTTGTCGATACGAGCTTGCTTATCTTTACGTTTAGCCAGTAACGCTGGTACCTCGTCACCAAACTCGCGGCAAAGAGACTCGAGTAAGGCAATGGCCCCTTCGGTAAATATGACTTCCTGCCCAGGGATATGTTTGCCCACTATGGTTAATGGACCGCTGGAAATTGATTTGCCCTGCGCTGAATTCAACTGCTGTTCACTCAAAGTGTGTTCCGTCATCTTCTCGCCCTCCCAAGAGGCTCAACTATCACAGTTTTGTCGCAGATACTGGGACAAGCCCCCAATCACGCTGTCTAAATATCAGCCACAAAACCATCAAATGTTTGTTTCGAACTAAAACTTACCGACAAACCTTTGTATTTGCAACAGTCCAGTCAAGGGTAAAAACAGCTTAAACTTGACCAAAATCGCATTAAAAATTGGTCAGACCAAGCAAAAAGTTACAGCACAAGACATTGATTAACAACAAAATAAGTAAGTCGCAATATCATAAATATTTACTAATATGAAAATTGTCAGACAACTTTACCAGCGATGACACATTGTAATTAATTCCGTATATTTATTACATTAAGTAAATTTTTAAATACACACTTGAGACCTTATTAGACCTAAGTAGAAATATGAAGATGTTTTGAACTAACCTAGAGGTAAAGATTTAAATGTGATAAAAATCATAATCTTAAACATTAAGTGACATATGACAAATTTAAACACTCGTTTCAATTTGACGTTTACGTAAACGGTTGAACGCATAAACCTATAGATCACTTCACTTAGGGTTGCGTTTCCAGATCAACAAGGTCGGTTGCTCTGGTTAACTCAAAAAAATAATCACTTTTTTATAAAAAAAATGAAACAAAGTCGAAATAACAACGGCATGTTAGCGAAAATGCCACCAACAACATGGGAGTAACTCGATAAGAGGATTACCTCCTCTTAGCTTTTACCGTTTTATATACGTAAAGGATGCCACAGCTATACCCCATTCGAACCTGAAACATTTGTTGCAAACAAAATGAAAACCATTATCATTCGCAACCTTTTCATGGGGGAATTACATTTATGAAGCCATTTTGCTTATCACTCATCGCACTCGCCTGCATGGGCAGCCTGTATCAAACCGCGTTGGCGGATCCTATTTCAGCGCCAAATAACCAAACCAATATCGAACGTATTACGGTTTACGGTAAACAGAACTCCGTCGTTAAAAATTCAGGGTTAGCAACCAAATCCGATATGTCACTAATGGAAACCCCTGCCGCCGTTGTAATTGTCGATCAAGAGCTAATAGAAGCCCAAGGTACAGATAATCTTCAGGATTTAATCCATAACATCAGTGGTGTAATCCAAGCGGGGAATAACTACGGTATTGGCGATAACTTAATGATCCGTGGTTTAGGCGCTAACTATACCTATGACGGTATGTATGGTGGCGCAGGCCTTGGTAACACTTTTAACCCTACACGTTCTTTAACCAATGTAGACTCAGTTGAGGTACTAAAGGGCCCTGCGACGGGTCTCTACGGTATGGGGAGTGCAGGCGGAGTCATCAACCTGATCGAGAAAAAGCCTCAATTTGAGTCAAACCATAAATTTACCGCTGAAATCGGCCAGTGGGACACCTATTCATTGGCACTCGATAGTACCGGCGGTCTCACGGATAACCTTGCCTATCGCGTAGTCGCCAAATCCGCCCGAAGTGAGGGATATCGGGATTTAGGGACCGACAGAGACGAAGTGTACGCCTCCTTAAAGTGGCTAATCACTGATAGCCAAGATTTAATGCTTTCAGTAGCTTATATCAAAGATGCCATTGCCGTTGACTCCATAGGCCACCCTATTCGGATCTATAACGCCGACTCTGTTAATGGCAAAACGGCCGGGGAAGTCAGTTGGCAAGATTTGATCAACGATCCTAACGGCAAAGGCATACAACTGACCGATGAGCAGCGCCAGCAATTAGCGGCATCATTGGCCAGCGGGGATGGCCTAACGCCCTATTCCTTTGGCGATGCGGGCCTGATTTCGCCCATGGCGAAGGATAACGAAGGCGAAGAATTAAGATTTAAGCTGACCCACAATATCTACTTTAACGACAATCTCTTCCTCAATCAGCAACTGCAGTACCGTGACTACACCTCAGGGTTTGCTCGCCAAACTGGTGCCTATAACTACGTCTATTGGAATAATAAAGGGGCAATCAATGCCGATCCGCGCGCGCCCTTGGTTGAAAATGGCGTGTTATATCCCTTTGCCGCCAGACGGCAGGAATACCGTAAAGTCGATGCCGATGAAACATCCTGGCAATATTTTGCCGATTTACGCTATGACTTCCAAATTGGCAATATAGACAATGAGTTATTACTTAACGCTAACTACGAAGACCGTACAATTGGCTTCCAGCAATACTCTATCTACGATGCGGATCAAATCTTTAAAAGCAAGGACGGGAAAACCACTTACCAGGGATCACTCCCCTACATCTACGACATTCGCCACCCTAATTGGGGCACAGGTACATTTGAGGACTATGATCCACTAAAAACCGCCAACTATAACAAGACAGTCAGTGCCTGGGGCCTAGGGCTACAGCATGTTGGTTATTTAGGTTACGGTTTTACGACTCGGATTGGTGTTGCCTTTAATGAGATAAAACAAAGCTATGAACATTTAGGTGTCGATGCGCGCTACAGTGCCAGCGAGGCCAAAGCGACCGAAGAACAGGACACCACGGATAACGGCACTACCTATAACTTAGGCATGACCTATATGCCGATGGATGATCTGTCATTCTTTATCAATCACGCTAAGGGACGCACCGCCTACAATATTTTAGGCTCTGTCACTGGCACTCTTACTGACCGTGAAGATTCTGAATCGATAAGCAATGATCTGGGCATGCGCTTTAAAGCCTTCGATGATCAACTGCTCGCATCACTCGTATTGTTTAAAAGCTCACGCACCAATGTGCCCTATACGAATGAAGACTATAAATTAGGCGTCTCAGGGCCAGAAGTCCCCCTGTATTTCTACGACGGCAGCGAAGATACCCAAGGGGTTGAGCTCGATCTCAATGCCCACTTAAACGACAATTGGCGTATCAACCTCAACGGTATGTACCAAGATGCAAGGGATAAACAAAATCCAAACAGTTCAACCTATAACAGCCGTCAAAAAGGTGTGCCCTATGTCACTGCCAGCGCTTGGGTAACCTACGGTGCCGATTGGTTTGCACTAGCTAGCCCAATTGAACTCAGCCTTGGCGCAAAATATGTGGATGATAGAAGCACGCACTCGAGCTCATTTGGGATCCCAGAGGGTTACGTGCCAAGCTATACCATAGTGGACTCGGCAATCAGCTACACCGCCGACTCGTGGAAAGTGCAGCTCAATATCAACAATCTGTTCAACAAAGACTATTACAGTAAAGCCATGTTCCTCGGCGGTATGCCCGGCGAAGAGCGCAATATGACATTGCAATATAGCTATAGTTTCTAAGCATTCTCCCGCAGCCATAAACAACAAGAGAGCCCATGGGCTCTCTTGTTGTTTATGGCAATAAAACTTAACTCACATTTTCCCTATCGCCGCGCATCAAGGATTCCAACTCGGCTCTACCTTTATTAGATAAATCAATCAGCTTCGCTAAATCATGTTGATGGACAGCACTGGCAACCACCAGCTTTTTATCGTGCTCGGCAAAGATTTTAACCCGTTCGTTGGCCTGCACTTGCGATAAACCTAAGCCCTGCAGGATCTTCTCACTAGCGGATAATGCCGAACCAAAGGTTTCGCGGAACACATCGGTTACCCCAAGACTCATCAAACGATAGGCATGGTTACGATCCCGAGCTCGGGCAACAATATTAACGTGAGGAAAGTGAGTTTTTACTTGTTGGGCAATCTCAATGGAATCCTCAACATTATCAACCGCCAGCAAGAGTAACCGTGAGCGCGCGATCCCCGCCGACATCAACATGTCTAATCGTCTGGCATCACCAAAATACACTTCACCGCCATATTTACGAATAACGTCCACATGGCTGGCATCCTTATCCAAAGCCACAAATGGAATACCCGAGGAGGCCAAAATCCGTCCCGTTATCTGCCCTACTCTACCAAAACCTGCGATCACCACCTCTGACTCAGTCACATTAATGGTATCGGGTAACCTTGTATCCACCACTTTAGCTTTAGTGGCCCGGAACAAGGTGAAAATCAGCGGTGTAACCGCCATCGATAGACCGATAGCAAGCACTAAAATCTGTGCAATTTTGTCGCCCACAATACCGGATAATTGTGCCTGCGATAACAGCACAAAGGCAAACTCGCCACCCTCGGCCAAGATTAATCCAAGGGCGATGCTCGGGCGCCAAGTATGGTGACGTAAGCGCCCAAGCAGCATCAGCACTAAGGTTTTAATCACTAACATTCCCAGCAATATGGCTAAGATAAACAAGGGTTCGGTCAGCAATAACGTTAAATCCATACTCATACCGACCGCCATAAAAAACAGGCCGAGTAAGAGCCCCTTAAAGGGTTCTATGTCGGTTTCAAGCTGATGTCGATAGCTGGAGTTTGCCAGCATAATCCCCGCTAAAAATGCCCCCATACCCGCGGATAACCCGAGCCATTCCATCAACTCGGCGCTGCCCATCACCAGCAATAATGCAAAGGCGGTGAGCACTTCACGAACACCGCTACTTGCCACTAATTTAAGCACTCGCGGCAGCAGATATTTACCCACCAACACAAAGCCGACTAATGCCACACATGTCCAATACCATGGCACGGCATGGTGTTCAATCTGGGCCGAATTGGGCGCTAAGTAGGCCGTGAGTAACAACATGGGGATCACGGCAAGATCCTGCATTAACAACACCCCAAAGGCATCGCGCCCGAGTGGTGTCGTCAGCAGTCTATGCTCACTCATCAGCTGCACCGCAAAAGCGGTCGAAGATAAGGATAATGCCGCGCCCACCACTAATGCCGCCTCAACGGATAGGCCAAATCCCCAAGCTAAACCACCTATCGCCGCCCATGAAAGCAGTAACTGACCGCTACCTAAGCCAAAAATAGCGCTGCGCAGTTCCCAAAGTTTACTTGGATTCAGTTCAAGCCCGAGCACAAACAACATCAGCACCACACCAAGCTCGGCAAAGTGTAAAACGGCAGCAGGATCGGAAACTAACGCCATACCGCCAGGCCCTAAAATCACCCCAGCAGCAAGATAGGACAGAATAGGCCCCGCCCCAAAGCGCTTACCCAAGGGCACAAAAATCACCGCGGCGAGTAAAAAAAGTAGCACGGAAGTCAACAAACTCGACTGTTCCATCAGGGCTCCAACAAAGTAAAAATGATAGGCAACAAGCGCGCATAGATTATCGCTAATCATACCCGATTTATTTGTTAACAAACCCTAAAACTTAAGAGGAAAATCAAAACATCAGGATAAATCGGCGAAGGAGGAAAACGGGAATAAACGCGGCTAAAGACATGAAGAAATTGATATCAACCCCTATCGACCCGCGGCGGTATAAGCAACCCCAATAGCGACAACACTTAGCGCATACTCACCAATCGGTTACCTAAGCTGGTCGCTTGTTTATCGGACTTTAATATATCCGAATAGCAAAAAACGTTATTACGCCCACTGGATTTCACCGCGTATAGGGCCATATCGGCACGGTGCAATAAAGGATCGAGGCTTAAATCCTCCGACCTCATACCACTCACCCCAAAACTGGCGGTAATAACAAATTTATGCCCCGAAAGATGGGTATCAATTGCCTCAATTCTGACCCGGCACTGCTCGGCAACCTCCATACCCTTTGCTTCATTGGCATAGGGCAGAAAGATTGCAAACTCTTCGCCACCAATACGGGCAAACACATCACCATTGCGAATATGGGGTTTAAGTGACTCAACCACCTTCTTCAGCGCCCAATCTCCAGTACCGTGGCCATAGGAATCATTAATCAACTTAAAATGATCTAGGTCGAATAAGATCACGCAAAAATCCCCTTTTCGCGCAGCAACCTGCACAAACAGGTTTTCCCCGAGTTCTTGCCCCGCGCCGCGATTAAGCACCCCAGTGAGGGCGTCGATCCTCGCCATGCGCATAAATTTGCGCTTTTGCAGACTGCCAACGATTAATAAAATCCCGAGGAAAAACAGCCCACCTACTAATATAGTGATAAACATCAGCATATTAGTATACTCACGCTCCTTGACCATTTGCTGGGCAATATAGAGTTCACGCTCTTTATTGAGTAAATTGATTTCACGCGCCTGTTCATCGGCGTTAAATTTAGCCGCCTGATAAGCGAGGGTCTTCATCTTAGACTCATCAAAAAGCAGTTGATTATAATACTGCTCTTTTCTTGAGTATTCATAGGCTTGCTCAAATTGCTGTTTTTGAGCATAAATCTTAGCGAGTACACGTGATGCACCGTGCTTAAGCTCTGTATTACTAGAATCATCCACAAGATTCATAACATATTGAGCATGTAACTCTGCTTTCGTAAAATCTTGCAACATCAAATAGGCTTCACTGAGCAACGCATGTGTACTATTTATCTCAAGTTGAAAATTAAATGACTCATAACCTTTTAGCGCATCCAATAGATAGGATACGGCAGGGAGTGGTTCATCCGACCTTAACTTAGATTCACCCATACCTTTTAATGCAATATATGCAATTAATGGGTAACCACTGGACTCACAAAAGCTACGAGTGAATTTAAATTCATCAAATGCTTGAGAATAAGACTTTAACTCTAACTGGTGAACGGATAAATATAACTTAGCCCCACACACATCTTTAACATCATTAGGAGAAGCAAGAGCAAGCGCTTTAGCTGCGTATGTTGCCACTTCTTCTGTAATCCCCATGGTGGCATAGAGACTGGCCAAACGTAAATATGAGGCGCGTTTAAGGTTAACATCTTCAATGCGCTCAATTAACCCAAGACTCTTCCCCATCACATTGAAAGCATCATTAAAATGGCGTAAAACAATATAGGCTGTCGCCTCATAGCTATATGCAGAAAATAACATTTCAGAATCTTTGAGTAAGGCTTCTGATTGATTCAATGTATCGATAGCTGTTTGATACTGCCCAGCATAAATAGATGCTGCGCCTTTAAAGACCAAGAATCGCCCTTGTTGCAAACGTGACATTGAATCAAATTCAGACTCAAGGGTTTTAAGCAGTTCTATTGCATCAGGTAAATTGGAATGTTGTAATGTTTCAATCTTAGTTAATGCTTCATCATAATTTTTAGGTGCAGCAATTAAGGGCATACAGAGTATGCCCAAGATCACCGTAAATAAAGCACAAACAAGCTTCAACTAACCACCATTACCATGTGAAATAATAACGTAAGATTGATAATTCTCATCCCCGCTGAGGTTTTTCAATTTTTCCATATCCCCCGTCATCACGGCGGTAATTTCTTCATCAGTTAACCCATGGGCACGCATCACACCCTCTGGATCCTGTTGATAATCTTCCATTAACTGCGCATCTTGGCCTAGCTGGGTAAAAAAATCCGATAATGCAGACATCGTTTCTCCTTATTATTAGTCATGACTCAATATCATCTATTTAGCCTAAATCTTCGGGGCTTATCCCTAACTTAGTCAAAATAGCATAGTTGTACTCGAGCTTTTTTGCTGGCGGAATTAACAGAGTGCTAATCGGTGTTAAGTGCGCTTGGGGCAAATCAGCAAGGGGCAAGCGTTCGATACGCGCCGTTTGCACCGGCAAGTTTGCCGCCTCATAAATAATCACCTCATGCTCGAGGGGATACCATTGGTTAAGTTGCTCCACCAGAATTTGCAATCTGTCCGCAGACGTATGGAACTGCGTTAATGTATGCTCACCCGCAATGGCAATTTGCCAGAGTAATAAGTGGGTTGTCGGATCGGGCACATGGTTAAAAAACATAAACTGGCTGGCTTCAAAGCTTTGGTGGCCAGAGTTACCAGGGTCGATACCCAGATCCGCCCATAAACAGGCTTCAGCTGAGATCCCTGGCTCCATCTTAGCCGAAAATCCCTCCACCCGCGCCCGCGCAATTGCCATATGGGAAACACAGGCAAACACGCCCGGATGACCATAGAGCGCACAAACGGTTTTTTTACCCGCCCTCACGGCCTCCAAAATGGCATTGACCATTTGTTCATAGGTTTCTCGGCGATTTTTTATCTCGCCATCTTGCGCATAAAACTGCTGCAAATTGATGACATTTGGGTTGATTTTCATCAACCAACGCTGGGAAAAACCATCGGGCAGGAGTGAAAATACGATATCGGCATGCTCAATATAGCTGCGACTTAAGACGCTTATCTGTCCCGCTAGCTGCAAACCAGTCCCCACACAGACTAATGACCCCAAACTGCCCCCAATTCGCCTAACTATATGCTAACGCCATCAAAGTAAAACCTTTTCACAACTCTACCTATGTTTTTACAACATTGCCACATAGCAACACTCCATTTAGTAAAATTTGCCTAACCATTGATCAATCTCACGCCAGATAAGGCACAAAATGAAAACCTAGTCCCAATAAACGCACAAATATCTCCACCGTTTGAGAACTTAACCCCATATCCTAGGTCGAAAACTCACACAATTCGAACTATGAAGGCAGCAAAGCCCAAATGCCCTTGTCATAAGGGGGAATGCTTGGGTATTATGGCCGCCAGATTTTCAGAAGTAGCGCATACAATGATCAATAAAAAGCAAAGTCTTACCCTGCTGGGCGCTGTGGCGCTCTCTGTTTCGCTCAGTGCATGTAGTGTGTTTGATTGGCTGATATATAAGCCGGACATTCCACAGGGTAACTACATGGAACAGCAACAAGTTGAAAAGTTGCGTATCGACATGACCAAAGAACAAGCCGAATACATTCTCGGACGTCCTGTGTTACGCGATAGTTTTGCCGACGATGCTTGGTATTATGTTTATCACTATAAGAGTGGCCGCGATGCCAGTATCACCCACAAAGAGTTGATCCTGCGTTTTACGGGCAACAAATTAACGTCGGTCACTGGGGATTACGAATTAAGTAAAGAATTTGATACCCCACTGGAACAAAGCAAATTGCCTATGGCGACAACGGTGGAAACAACGCCCTTAATCCCAGCGCAACGTCCAGATGAAAAGCCGCTAGTAAAAGAAAATCAATCTGAAGTACAAGTGCAAAAACCCATTAAGTAGTGTCAAAAACTTAATAACACTTTGACTTGATTCAACAATAAAAAAGCGCCTAAGGCGCTTTTTTTATTGCTAATGACCCACTATGTGCAAAATGCAATTAAGCACGGCCACCCGTGACTTTGTTCGCGCGGCCCTCATCCTTAGCTTTATCGGCACGGCGACGGCGTACATCCTTAGGATCGGCAATCAAAGGGCGGTAAATTTCAACCCTCTGCCCCGGTAAAATCACTTGGTCATGTTTAACCTGATTGCTAAACACCCCTAATTTAACCGTTTCTAGATCGATCTCAGGGAAAAAACTCACCATATTACTCTGGCGTACTATCTCAATCGCACTCGTGCCAGGATGCACGCTCACCGAAATGACTTTCTGCTGCATCGGCAGCGCATAAATCACATCGACTACAAACTTATCTGCTTCATTTATCACGGTAAATTACCTTAGCGCGGCTCGTAAACGCCGTCACCATTGATACCATAAGATCATTAAACACTTTACCAAAGGCCATATCGACGAGTGAGCTTGAAAACTCAAAACTTAAATCGAACTCTACCTTACAGGCATCCTCGGTTAATTCGGTAAAACGCCACTGTCCGAGTAAATGTTTAAAAGGCCCATTTTCTAACGTTAAATCAATACTTTTACCGGGAACAACCTGATTACGTGTTGTAAAGGTTTTACGGATCCCCGCCTTGCTCACATCAACCGAAGCCAGCATAGTTTTACCATCAAACTCTAGCACTTTTCCGCCAACACAACCGGGTAAAAACTCTTTATATGACTCAACATCATTAACTAAATCATACATTTGCATCGCACTAAAACGAACTAACACACTTCGAGAAATTTGCGGCATAGGGCTTAGGTACTCTTAACATAACCAATTCACGCGAGCAGAAGTCATCTCACATGCCCTAAGAAACCTAGGGAAACTAAAAATTGCATGGGATTTTATCACGATACGCAAAAAACGCATCCCTTGCTCACATAAGGGCATCACACCCATAGCGTTTTGCACTAAGTGAGTGTAAAAAAGCAGCAATAAAATACTATAGGGTTGAAATAAGTCAAATAAGCCCTTATATCCATTTCAAATTGATTCACCGTGCGTATAATGGCGCCACTATGGTAAAGAAAAACTCAAAAAAAGCCGCGCCTGCGACAATCGCACGCAATAAGCGCGCAACCTTCGAATACCGTTTCGAAGAAAAAATGGAAGCTGGCCTGTCCCTTATGGGATGGGAAGTGAAGTCGATCCGCATGGGTAAGGTCAACCTGTCGGACTGCTATGTATTCCTGAAAAATGGTGAAGCCTTTATGCATGGCTGCACTATTATTCCGCTCAATACTGCATCGACACACGTAGTCTGCGACCCGCTTCGATTAAAAAAATTACTCCTAAGCCGCAAAGAACTCGACAAACTTGCAGGCTTAGTCGAACGCCAAGGCTACTCTATTATTCCGATCTCAATGTACTGGCGTAAAGGTGCATGGGTCAAAGTAGAAATAGGCCTAGGTAAAGGTAAAAAAGATCACGATAAGCGCGAAGACACCAAAGCACGGGAATGGGAAGTTGAAAAAGCCCGGGTGATGAAAAAAGAGAAAACGCGCGGATAATGAACAAACGATTGAACTTGTTATAAATGATACTAGGTTATCTTTAAGCGACAGGTTACAATCAACTTTCTTGGGGGCGATTCTGGATTCGACAGGATTCACGAAACCCTGGGAGCATGCCGAGGGGCGGTTGGCCTCGTAAAAAGCCGCACAGTTATAGTTGCAAACGACGATAACTACGCTCTAGCCGCTTAATGCCGCTAGCCATCTGACACAGGTCTCTCAAATGGGCAGTGTATACAGATGGTCATCTTACATTTGATAGCGAGGGAACTCCGTCCGGGGGTGAACCGCGAAACAGTACCGGACTCGCCTGATGAAATCCTGTCTTTCGGAGTTTATTCAGGTTAACCAAAAGAAAGACTAAGCATGTAGCGCCTTGGATGTAGGTTTTCTGGACGCGGGTTCAAGTCCCGCCGCCTCCACCAAATATAAGAACGAAGACGTCTCAGGACGTCTTTTTTCTTGCCTTGAATAACGTAAAATCAATGACTTAGCTTAATTCACAGTCCATAGACGTCCAATAATGATTGGTAACATCCTCGATTTTAATCAGCTCAGAAGTCACACTAAGGCTTCATCTTAAAGTTTGGTGTGACTCGAATAGGTTGCGGTTGGTTGTGAACTTCATATCAGAATAAAGCTGACGTTCTCTATCTAAACCCACCCACTTTAGCACTACGAAGTCTGCGCAGACTCAGTTTGACCCATCTCGACTCAACTCTGCTTTTCAACCTTGTTGATGCTGCCTTTATATCCGGTGGCATCGACGGCTTTAAGCAGATTATCGAGGTTAACATCTTCTGCGACTGTGACTACGGCTTGCTCAGTTTTAAGGTTCGCTTTGGCTTTAATCACCCCATCGGTTTTGCGAAGGGCCTGATTAACGACGGTGACGCATAATGGGCAGGTCATGCCCTTCACATCGAGTGTGACCAAGAGATTTTCTGCCCAAGTGAATGGCGTAAATCCCAATGATGTGATGACTAATAGGGTCGATAGTGTGGTTAATCGTGTGATACGTGATAGTGGCTTCATTCGAACACCTCAAGCAGCCAAGGTAAAACAAAGGGATAGAGCTGAAAAGCGAGCACAATGGGCACTGTGAGCCAATAGATAAGCAGCATTTGTCCTCGGCTAAAGGTGCCAGTACAGAGTGGTTTTTTCGCAAGGTACAAGCGCCAAAACCCAAGCAAAATCATCCCTGTTGACAGAATCAACATGGGCACTTGCAGCCAAGCTAAACTCGATAACCCCGACAACCCAGCCGCAGCCGCAGATACGCCAAACACTAAATAGATTAAGGGCGCGATACAGCAAAGGCTAGAGGCAATCGCCGCAATGACTGCGGCGACCATAGTGGCTAACAGCTGCTTAGCGCTGTTCGCTTGACTTGTAATCATAGGCAAAGACTTTTGGCTCATAGTAATTCACAGGATCGCCATCCACTTCGGCATAGGGATAGCCAAAATTATTCAGCGGAGTCTGCTCCGCTACGGGGAATAAGTCAAAGTCGCGGCCATAGTTAAAGCCGACCCAGTTCATTTCCCAATTACCAAACAGGTAGTCATTTACCGCTTGAACGGCCGGATCGCTATGCTCCTTATTCTCGGCAAGGCGCATTTTGGTGACATCGGCGGGATCGGCAGGTAACCAGCCATAACCGGCAAGGTAGAACATGGCACGGCAATGTTGGCCGCCGGTGACATCGGCAATGCCTTTATCGTCGGCGCTACCAAAGGCTTTTTTAGAGTACTGACCCATCTTGATGGCTTGGCCTAAACGAATACCGAACATCTCTCGGGCAGGGATCCCCACGGCGCGCATTAGCGCGACAAATACCGAGTTGATATCGGTACATTTCCCGCCGAGTTTACCACTCTCAAGGATCGTCGCTACATCACCAGTGCCGCAACCAATCACATTGTTATCGCGGAACATATTGGCGCTGACCCAGTTATAAATGAGTCGCGCTTTTTTCAATGGATCCGTTTCACCAGCCACAATTTTATCTGCGGTCTGCTTAACAATACCGTCGATGGGCATATGTTTAGTCGGCTGTAGGTAGAGTGCAATATCGGCGGGATAGTGGAGTTTTGTTGGAGTCCGGTAATGGGTTAATTCCCCTCTTTTTACGGGCTCCCAATCTTCGGTTTCTATCACTAACTCGACCGTTATGGTCATCTTGCCTTTGGCATCGGGCCAAGTGGCAAACAGGGTTTTTGCCCCATAGGCATTATTGGTGCTGATATAGGCATCCTGATATGTGCCATTAAAATTAAGTTTGCGGACCTGTTGAAATGCGGTGTCTTCCGGTAGCGGGATCCACAAGTTAACAGCGCCCTCAGAGCCATAGGGCGCTTTCAAATCATAGGTGTTCATCAGGGTAAAACGACGGCGCCCCTCTGAGGAAGGCTGCTCAATGACACTCGACTTAGCGGAAGCTAATACCGGAGTCATCGCCGCTGCGGTCGACAACAGCGCCGCCGTTTTTAGAAAATCACGTCTTTGCATAGGGTACATTCCTTACCATTGATTAGCGTCAGAAAAAGAAGAGAAAACTAAAGTAATGTTCGGCATTATAGGGAGTCCTACATCGAGCACAATAACGCGGCGACCCCAACACTCAAAAACCTACGGCAGAGCACAGTAAGTATACAAATTCACATTTGTATCAGACAAAATGACCCAACTCATTGCGCCTATTTAGGCTCCATCGCAGATAGTGGCATTAACGAGTCGTACACTTTGACTTCTGCTTTGTTTTGCCAGTCTTTTTGTACAAAGGGAATTAAACCAATAAGCTCAACCACCAAAATACTCAACTTTTGTTGAGTAAAGCGTGAATACAAACAAGGTTAGCTTAATGGGCAATAGGCAGCGTAAAATCACCACTAGCGGTGAAATTGATTAAAAAACAATTGCAATAACACCTAAAAATACCAATAATGTTGCGCAGCCGTTGGCCCTGTCATTCAATTTTATTTGCAGATTAGAGACAATGAAAACCACAGGCCTAAAAATAACAATTAAAGCCATAGCCCACGTTCACATTTCAGTATTGTAAGGTTGTAACCCCATGATCCCCCAATGGCAGCAGTATATTCAGATCATCAACCAAGTCGTCAAACCCGCATTAGGTTGCACCGAACCCATAGCCGCAGCCTATGCATCGGCCGTGGCACGTGCACTGCTTAATGCAGCGCCTGACTCCATTGCAGTACAAGTATCAGATAACCTCTATAAAAACTCTATGGGTGTGTATGTACCAGGCACAGGCAAAATTGGCCTTGCGATTGCGGCTGCAGCAGGGGCTATTGCGGGTAACGCAGATGCGGGCTTAGAAGTACTTGCCGCTATCACTCCCGAACAGGTCGACCAGGCACAACGCCTTATTGATGCCGGCCAAGTGAAAGTAGAGCGAACCGAAACGGCAGAATTTATCTATTGCTGTGTCACCCTCAAGGCTGGCGAGCAAGAAGCCCAAGTGAAAATCTGTGGCGGCCACACCCTAATCGCTGAAAAGCGTCTCAATGGCGAGCCAGTTTACACCTCTGATAGCACCCAAGCGGTAGCCACAGGCTCCATCTGTGATGGGATTGAGATCAGTATCGAATCTATCTATAAGTTCGCCCAGGAAGTCCCCTTTGAGGAGATTAAATTCATCCTTAAAGCCTCTGAATTGAATAGCAAATTATCCGATGAAGGCATGGCGAATCCCTATGGGCTCGAAGTGGGTCGAACCATGAAAAGTGGTATTGCTGCCGGGATCATTGGCGAAGACTTACTGAATAAAATTGTAATGCTCACTGCCGCGGCCTCCGATGCCCGTATGGGCGGCGCGAATCTGCCCGCTATGAGCAATCTTGGCAGCGGTAATCAAGGCATTGCGGCCACTATCCCCGTGGTATTAACCGCACAATGCTATAACGCCAGCGAAGAAAAACTGGCCCGCGCCTTGATCATGAGCCATCTAGGGGCGATTTATATCAAGTCACACTACCCACCACTGTCGGCATTTTGTGGCAATACGGTGACCAGCGCTGCCGCCTCTATGGCCATGGTGTATATTGCTGGCGGCTCCTTCGAGCAATCCTGTTTCGCAATCCAAAACGTGATCAGCGATAGCTCTGGCATGGTGTGTGATGGTGCCAAGGCCTCCTGTGCCATGAAGGTCAGCACCTCATCCAGTGCGGCCGTGCGCTCATTTCTGATGGCGTTAAGTAGTCACAATGTTTCTGGCCAAGGTATTATTGCCACCGATGTTGAAAAAACCATTAAAAACATAGGCAAAATGGTCCTCAATGGCATGTCATCCACCGATGTCACCATAATCGATATCATGTCGGCATAATGGCTTTAATCCGCTGCGATTGGGCGGATTGATAATGAAAGGTTGAAATTGTGAAGCTGCAAGATTTAACGCCAACTGATCTAAGTGTGCTCAAATCCATCGAAAATATTGTTGATGGTATTGCCGCTATGTACGGCGAACACACGGAAGTGGTATTGCATAGCCTAGATGCCAAACATCCCTCTGTGGTTAAAATTGCCAATGGTCATGTCACTGGGCGTGAAGTGGGTGCGCCGATCACCAATCTTGCCCTGCTGAAGCTAAAGACGGGGCAAGATATCTCTAACTCTTACCTCACGAAATGCGCCAATGGTAAGACGCTCAGATCGATCACGACAGTGATCCGCAACAGTAAAAATCTGCCTATTGGGCTGTTATGTATCAATACCGATATGGATGCCCCGCTGCAATCCGTGCTGCGCACTATGATGCCAGATCACCTATTTAGCAGCGAACTCACGAGTTCACCCGAGGTCTTTGCCCGTAATATCGATGAAGCACTCCACAGCACTATCGATAGTATAAATAATGAAGTTCGCTCGAATCCAGCGATTTCGCCATCACAGAAGAGCCGTGAAATTGTCAATCAGCTCTATGAGTTAGGCATTTTTGAACTCAAAGACAGCGCCCAAGTGGCCGCAACCCGATTAGGGATTTCAGTACATTCAATTTACCGTTACCTGCGGGAAATTAAAGCCAACCACGCCTAATCAAGCTTAATACCGTCCGTTAATATCATCGCTCAATACCATATCTTTACCATCGCCTAATGCGTTAAAACGGGGCTGAGATGCAACAAATCTCAGCCCTATTTTTAGGATTCAGCCACTTCAATAAGGACGATCTGGATCGGCTTCACCAGCATTACCTAGCAGATCCCAACTCAACACTTTACCCTCAGGCGTGAGTGCTATCATGTTTGAGATATTGCCACGCATCTCAATAAAATCAGTTAAATCAATGTCTTGATTATTTACTTTCCAACTCAGTCCACCAGACGCCCAAACGGAAAGGCTCCCATCACTGTGCTTAGCCGTAAATCCTAGGACACTCGGAATAAGTTCAACAACCTCAGAGACCCCAGCCTTAGGTCCCGCGCTATCCTCCACCACAGTGCCATCCGCTCTCAACGCTGCATAACCTTGGTTTAACGTGACTATTTGAATCACATCGGTAATCTCTTGCACCATAGGTTCAGCGCTTAAATCCTCCACACCTTGCCAACCTATTGCTGTGCCATCCCCACGCAGCGCAACAAACCCCATCTCAGTAGCATAGAGCGCACGTACATGTTGCAACTTTTTTTGCAGGGCCGCAGTATTGCCTCCATGGCGAATATGGCCCCAAACCACGACATCGCCATTCGCTTTTAACGCAGCATAAGCGCCATCATTAGCAATGATATCAATGACTTTTTCTTGGCTATTGGCTGGCGAGTTCGCTAAGGCTAAGGGAAAAAGCACTCTGCTCTCAGGCAAAAAACCTTCGCTCCACCCATAGACTCGGCCATCGGCCATTAATGCAGCAAAGCCAAATGCGGTATTAACCACTTTGATGGCTGAAGTAAACTCACTGAGTCTCGCCAGTTGTTTTTGGCTTTCTTGCCCATCATTGACGCTCCCCCAAGAAATTAACTCTCCATTTTGAGTCACGGCAGTAAAAGCACTTGGCCCCGCATAAATAGCTTTAATATCCTTAAGTTTTGCAGCAAGGTACTGACTCTCTCCACCGTGATATGCCGAGCCCCAAGTCACTACAGTGCCATCCTGTTTTAGGGCTGCAAATGCCGCATCATTCATGCTTACACTCTGCACATCTTTCATCTCTGGCGCTGAGTAAATCCCATGGGTTAACTCATCCAAAGACCCATCCACGATAGACCAACTGATCACGCTGCCATCTCGTTTTATGGCGGCAAATAGATCATCACGCATCACAAAATCCGCCACCTGCGTAAGCTTATCTTTCAGTAATGCAGGCGCATCACCCATGTCCCAAATTACCAGTCGATGGTCTTGGGTTAATGCCGCAAAACCACACCGATTTGTCGAAGCAAAAATGGTTTTGACATTGACTAATTCAGCCTCCACGGCGCTATGGTCGCCGCCGCACTGACGATCCCCCCATGTCACCACGCTGCCATCCTGCCGAAGTGCCGCAAAAGCGCCCTTATTAGCGTAAATATGGCGGACATTCTCAAGGCTGTTGTCAGTAGTGAGATTGGTATCATCGGCTGGAGCATATTGGCCATACTGAGATCCATTGCCCTTGGGCCCATACTGCTGCAAGGTGTTTTCCATCTGCGTGCGTTGCTCAGGGGAGAGCCCAGCATCTTGCTTATTGATACTATTGGTAATCACATGGGTTAACGCGAACAAAGCGAGCGCAGCGCCCGCCCATGAAACGGAATTCTTATTCACAAAACATCCTTATCGTAACGACAAACTCATACTGAGTTTATACAGGTGCCTTCAACCAAGGACACACCGCTGCAAAGGCTAAGGATTGTACAAAAAAAACCAAGAAAATTAAATATCTGACGCCTTTGAGGCAAAAACAACAAAGCAGCGAAGGCTCGCTGCTTTAAGAGGGGAAACGTTATACCAATGGTATTAAATAAAGGATTAATCCCTTTGCCCGACTTTCTCTAATCCCCAAACCAGTGCAATCGCCGCCAACATACACACTATGGCAAAGGCGAGCTGCGAAGGTTGGCCGGTCACTTGTTCAAAATTAAGCGGCGAAATATTCTGTTCCAATAACGGCACTTGCTCGCCATGGGAGTTTGTCCGCCAGGTTAAGGTTTCCTTCCACGGCCAAATTTTACCTAAGGTACCGAGCATCAAGCCGGTTAAAAAGACGATGGTCGCATCGTGGTATTTGCGCAGTAACGCCGACAATAAATGGCTGAACGACAGTAATCCCATCACAGCGCCAGCGGCGAAACAGGCCAGAATATCCAGTTGAATGTCTTTAGCCGCCGCCAGTACCACTGGATATAACCCTAACAATAATAAGATAAAACTACCTGAAATCCCCGGTAATACCATGGCACAAATCGCAATCGCGCCGCCGAAGAAGATATTTAAATAACTGGCTTCGACCGACACAGGATTAAGCACAGTAATCGCCCAAGCCGCCAGTACACCGAAGGCAAATAAGCCTAAACGCGCAAGCGTGAAACCACTCACTTGCTTAAGCATATGCACCACAGAAATAATAATTAAGCCGAAAAAGAACGACCAAATAGGGATAGGATGCGTCGCCAGCAACCAAGAAATTAACTTAGCGAAGGTAAAAATACTGGTCAGGATCCCCGCCAGCAGACTCACTAAAAAACCGCCATTAATATGGATAAATGCGCCTTTTATCCCCTGCGACTTAATCACGCCCCAAAGCGATGGATTAATGCGTTTTACGCTGTCGAGCAAGGTATCGAGGATCCCCGTAATAAAAGCGATAGTACCGCCCGAAACGCCCGGTACAACGTCTGCGGCGCCCATGGCCATTCCCTTCAAATACGTCAGCAAGTATTTCACTCTGAGTCCTTGTTATTCAATCCGATTCCAGTCGTTAAACGACAAATTAGCCGCAATTATACGGCGTTACGCTTTAAAGCGCGAAATGAAGTTTGCTTAATTTAGCAGGCTGGTATTTGTTGTTATCCTAATGTTACACTCATCCGACCAGAGCGAGTACAAACCTAACTTAACGCTCACCCAATATCATGCGCGATATTTACCCAATTAAGGATGACCATGAGCCAGACTGATACTCCCAACACTGCAGAACAAAAAACCAATAAAGTGTTAGCGCTCTACCAGAGGACTCGCCGTTATCCCTTTGGCCAAAAAATCTTTTCAATCATGGTGTCACGTATGGCGCCATACTTTGGCACTATCAAGCCACTGATCACTGAGTTACGCGTTAATCGCTGTGCCTGTTTAATCAAAAAACGCCATGCCGTGCATAACCATATCAAAACCGTCCATGTGATTGCGATTTGTAATGGCCTCGAAATGGCCATGGGCGTGATGGCCGAAGCCTCTATTCCCAAGCATTTACGTTGGATCCCTAAGGGCATGAGTTTGGATTACACGGCTAAAGCGGGCAGCGATATTTTATGTGTCGCCGAAGTCACGCCAGAACAATGGGTACCCGGCGATATGCTTGTCCCTGTCACCGCCTATGACACCCAAGGAGTGATAGTGGTCAAAGGCCATATCAAGTTATGGATTTCGGCAAAACCACAACAGTAATTGCCAGCTATAACTGCTAAAGTTACTTTCTAAACAGTCACTTGAAAAACAGTCACTTGCTGCTATGCTAAAAATCACACAACCTAGGGGGAAAACCAAGATGGATGAATTTTTAGCGGCGGCCATTGAAGAAGCCAAACAGGGACTCGCCGAGGGCGGCATTCCTATTGGTTCTGTGCTGGTTATCGATGGCAAGATTGTCGGGCGTGGTCACAATAAACGAGTGCAAAAAGGCAGCTCAGTATTGCATGCCGAAATGGACTGCCTCGAAAATGCGGGGCGATTCACCGCCGCCGAATACCAAAGGGCGACGCTGTATTCCACCCTATCCCCCTGCGACATGTGCAGCGGCGCGGTATTGCTCTATGGCATACCTAAAGTGATCGTCGGAGAAAACACCACCTTTCAAGGACCAGAAGCCTATGTCAAATCCCGCGGCGTGGATGTCTCTGTGGTCGATAATGCCGAATGTAAGCAACTGATGCAGGACTTTATCGCCAATAATCCCAAGCTTTGGAATGAAGATATTGGCGAGTAACACGTCTTTCACTGTGTGATTTCCTCTATTTCATTAAGGGCTAACCCCTGCTAGGCTAGCCCTCAAATTAACAGCCAACATGCTTAATAGCGAAAGGAACTCGGCTAACGTGTCAAGCAAAAACTCCCCCCAGGATCCATGGATGACGCCCTGTGAACCTACTAACACACAAGATACTTGCCCCATACCCGCCCAGCGTAACGCCAATCTCGATGCCATTCGCGGTTTAGCCGTGTTGGGGATATTTTTTATGAATATCTATTTTATGGGCATTACTTTTTATGGCTATGCGCCCCACGAAACCCAGCCGCTGTTAGATCGCATCATCGAAATCTTGAGTAATTTTTTTATCGAGGCGCGCTTTATCAGCCTGTTTTCCATCTTATTTGGTGTCGGGCTTTTCATCCAATATCAACGATTTAGTGCTAATGGATATAACGCCTATCCCCTCCTACGCTCACGTTTGAAATGGTTAATTGTGTTTGGCCTTATTCACGGTATTTTTATTTGGTCGGGTGATATCCTATTCACCTATGGGATCAGCGGTTTTTTAGCTTTGTGTTACAGAGAGTTAAGTATTGATGCCCTTAAACGTAAGGCCAATATCTTTATATTTATCGCCCTAGTGATTATCACACTAATTAGCCTTACGGGCAGCGATGAACCTTTTACCCGTGGATCTAACCTATTTACACAGCAATACAGCGCATGGACCTCAAGCTATGCAAATCAACTGCTGTTGCAATTGATGCAGGTTGGCTACATGGCACTGGTTATCCCTTTGACTTTGATGTGGTTTACCGCTGGCTTGATGTTACACGGCATGGCGCTATACCAGCAGGGCACATTTGAGCGGGGATTTAACAAGCCAGGGCTGCTAAAGTTAATACTCGCCAGCCTGACACTCTCGCTACTCGATACCCTACTTGGGTTAACGAACAATTCTATTCTAGTCGCGTTTTCAGATGTATTAATCATGCTAAGCGCCATCCCTATGGCACTGATTTATATTCACATCATAGTAAAACTATGCCAAAACAATCCAAAGAAGCTGACAGCATTGCAAAATGTCGGCAAACTCGCGTTCAGCCTCTATATTCTGCAATCCATCGTTGGCGTTCTCGTGTTTAGGCACCTCGCCCCCGAATGGATCTTGAGTCTAGATAGGGGGGAATATATGGTGATGGCACTGGTTTATTCAGTAGTGCAATTATTGTTGGCCAGCCTGTACTTACGTTATTTCGAGCAAGGACCGCTAGAAAAACTGTGGCGCCACCTCGCGTTTAAAAAACAGGCGGCACCACTGGAACACCAATAAGCCTTAACACACTGGCACGAGATAGAGACAAGGGATAGAGACAAGAGAATGGCAAACACAAAGTCAGCCAAAACGGGCGGCAAGGCTTCACCCCAAACAAATCGTCCTCAAACCAATCGCATACAGAAGAGCCACCCCAAAAGCCGCAGTCAAAAATCCAATGCCGCAGCGTCAGGCTCACGCCTTATGCCACTGTTATTGGTAGTGATTTTTCTTGCAGGATTAATAGGTGCAGCCCAGCAACATATGTTGCCTGTTGGCATTGTAGGTATATACCTCACGCTGAGCCTGCTGACCTTTATCGCCTATGCTATCGATAAATCCGCCGCCAAAGGTGGTAGATGGCGCACGAAAGAAAGCACTTTACACCTGCTCGCTCTAATGGGCGGCTGGCCTGGCGCCCTCTTTGCCCAAAACCTGCTCAGGCATAAATCCGTTAAAGCCTCATTTAGAAACGTCTTCTGGCTGACCGTTGTCGCCAACTTAGCCGTGCTGGGGTATGGCATACAAGCCGGCGCCGTAAATATGTTTATCTAGCAAACAATGGATTCTATAAAAATATAAAGTTCGTCACTAAAGCGCTTTAACTTATTTCAATATAAATAACAAAAGGTTAAATTATGAAAAAATTTTTAGTTGCAGTTTTGGGTATTGCAATATTATCGGGTTGCGCCGCACCTCGCTATACAGCAAAACCAATAGAAACAGATACTAGCAATGTAGAAATAGTCATTATTAAAGATAAAGAAACACGTGACGGCTTCCAAGAAACTATGGAAACATGGCTAAAAGCAAACAATTACACCTACACAGTGCAACCTGATGGTTCTAAACATGATTTAAATAAACTCACATTAGAATATGAAGGTAATTGGGCTTGGGACTTGGCGTTATATTTAAAAAGTGCTGAAATTAACGCATTTCAAAATGGCCAAAGGGTTGGCAATATCAAGTTTCAAGTACCCTATACTGCAAACCCGAGTAAGTTTGGTAATGCTGCAGATCGTATTAGCTATATGATGTCAGCTCTATTTGGTCAAATCACCGCTGATGAAGCAACAAAAAAAGTAAATGGTTCAAGCAATTAATACCATTGAAACCTTAACTAAAAAGCAGGGTAATCATAGAATTACCCTGTTTAATTTTGCACTATTTATTACCTTTAAAACCAGCTCAACGCGATACTGATAATCACGCCTGTGATCATCAGTTGCATTAAACAAAAGCCCATAATATCCCGCGCTTTTAAGCCCGCAATGGCCAGCACAGGCAATGCCCAGAAAGGCTGAATGAGGTTAGTCCAGGCATCGCCCCAGGCAACGGCCATGGCGACCCGAGCCACATCGGCGCCTAAGGCCTGCGCAGCGGGTAACATAATGGGTGCCTGCACGGCCCATTGACCGCCTCCCGATGGCACAAAAATATTCACAATCCCCGCACTGATAAAGCTCCAAAATGGCAGGCTATCGGCGCTGGCGATGGCCACAAACCCTTCCGAAATACTTTGGGCTAAACCCGATTGCACCATCACCGCCATAATGCCCGCATAAAAGGGAAATTGGATTACTATGCCTGCGCCGCCCTTGATGGCCTCATTTAAACTGGTTAATAAACTGCGTGGCGTTTGATGTAGAAGGATGGCGAGGAACAGGAATAAGAAGTTCACTAAATTAAGGTTTAAGCTGCCGCCTTGCATCCAAAAGTAATAACCTAAATATACCAGCCCAGCGCCACCGACACTCCAACCGAGTAAACGGCTATTTTCTAACTTATCCGCGGGACGATTCGAGTTACTCTTACCACTGTCCCCATCCAACATAGAAGGGACATTTTCGGCGCCAGTTTCATTAAGAAGCTTAGGATCCACATAGATGCTGTCCTTTTCCTCTGGCAACATAAAGCGATTCACTAAGGGCATGACCACAAACAGAATCGCCACTAACAGTAAGTTAAAGCTAGCAAAAATGGTTTCGCTAGTGGGGATGATGCCAATTTGTGATTCAGTGAAATGCCCCGCCGTCGCTATGGTTAATGGGATAGAACCCGCAAGGCCGCCATGCCACACCACAAAGCCCGCATAGGCGCTGGCGACCAGCAGCCGATAATCCACTTTCACTTTGCGCGCTAAGGCTTTAGCAAATAATGCGCCTACCACTAGCCCGAATCCCCAGTTAATCCAACTGGCGGCCAGTGATACTAAGGTCACTAAAATAATGGCCTGGGCGCAGACTTAGCTAACCCCGCAATCGCATCGAGCAGCTTTTTAATCGGCGGCGAGCTTGCCAGCATAAATCCCGCCACCAGCACTAACAACATCTGCATAGAAAAACTCAGCAGGGTCCAAAAGCCATCGCCCCAATAACTGATGACTTCCAGCGGAGTTTTGTGCTCTGCGACCACAGCCGCAATTAACACTACTAAGGTAAGTAAAAGCACGAAAATATAGGGATCTGGTAGGTATCGGTCGACGAGCTTAACCAAAGGTTTTGCCGCTTTGTTTAACATAGACTTTCCTTGTTTATTATCTGAACTGAAACGTCAACACGCCTAGTTCTTATCTGTTTTTATTGAATTTTTATTGAGTCTTAAGCCCACAGGTTAAGCGATCTCTAAAGCGGGATAAAGTCTTGTTGCTGTTTTTAACTGTAGGAAAATGTAACGCGAGCCATCCAATTAAAGGCTGAGTTGCCATGAGTAGCCTCACACGCTAAAAAACTGATAATATGGCGGAAATTAACTTAAGGTGCTTTTTATATGAAAATGTTACTTGCCATTGTGGTGATAGCTGGGGTGATTTTTTACTTCTTTACCTCGATGAACGGCCAAAAAGCCGCCCAGGAGAATATCCGTTTAGGCAATGAATTTTTAGCCCAAAACAAAACTAAAGAAGGTGTGATCACCACAGCTTCGGGTTTGCAATATCAAGTGCTAAACCAAGGCGATGGCACAGTTCACCCTAAAGCCAGCGATACAGTGACAGTGCATTACCATGGCACTTTGATCGACGGTACTGTGTTTGATAGTTCAGTTGATCGCGGCGAGCCTATCGCATTTCCGCTTAACCGCGTAATTAAAGGTTGGACCGAGGGCGTGCAGCTGATGGTCGTTGGCGATAAATACCGTTTCTTTATCCCGAGCGATCTCGCCTACGGCAACCGCAGCACGGGCAAGATTGGCGGGGGTTCTGTGTTAATTTTTGATGTGGAACTGCTTAAGATTGATTAAATCAGTCGTAAATTCGACTGCCTAAAAACATCAAGCAAAAAATCTAATCAATAAAAAGCCCTGCATTATCGCAGGGCTTTTTATTGGATGCATTTGGCAGCACTGTAGCCATCAGGGAAGAGTCAATGACGTGCCAACGATACCTTGCGATGTAGCATAATTATTTAGGCTGGTGAAAATCCCTCGCAAGGATCACAGATAACCCACGACACACTAAGGTTTCCATATCATCGACCCGATGGATTTTCATCTCGGCAAGGGGTGCACTCAACGCCATTTGCTTTAAGCTTTCGAGGCAGCCCTTGTAGTAAGGCGCACTGTTCATCATGCCACCCGCTAACCAGATGCGATTGGGGTTAAATAAATTCACCGCCCACGCCAGTCCCATACCAAGGTAACTACCCGCACGATACAACTCATCCTGGGTGGAAATTTTGCGGCTACGCACTGAATCACCACTGGCGAGTTGTTCTAAGCTAAACTCGCCGGATTCGGTCATCACGCGGCAATGACCAAGCTCCCCCGCCACACCGGATGCGCCGGTAAACACCTTGCCATTGAAGGCAATTGACATGCCTATCCCAGTGCCGCACATCACTAATAACTCACAGGCATATTTTGCATCACAGGTCGCCTGCATACCGGCATCGATATCGTTGCAGATAAGCTTAAGCTCGCCCTGGGTTTTTACTGTGTCAAAACTTAACCCATTGAGACCGGGTAACGACTTACAGGAGACCAAACGATTATGTTGTACGAGTCCAGGTACGGCTATCGCTAATTGGTAATCTTGTAAATCGTAATCCCGTTCTAAGGCTGCGATTTGATTATTTAACTCTTCAATTTTAAAGCCTTCACCTGTGGGGATTTTATATTGTTCTGTATGCCCCGCGAGCTGAAGTTCGAATAGGGCTTTGGTACCGCCCACGTCTATTGTTAATGTTTGCATCGTCAACTCCACTGATACATGTGCTCCCCTCTGACCCCGATCGGAGATGGCGAATGTTAGCACAGGGGGTGTATATTAGCGATTGAATAATACTTAAGTTGCTAATTTGTAAGGTGTAGTGTCAAAAATTACGTGAGATAGACAGCAGGCGGTAATGAATTTTTGCAGGAGATCACACCAAAATACAGCCCTTACTCGCAGGCATTTTTGCAACACTCACAAAATTGTATACAAAATCCTTTATTCCATCCCCTTGCAACTTCGCCATAGTGCTTGCGATAATCGCCGCCAGCAATACACCCAAATAACCTGAAGATGCAGGATTCAGTGGGAATGTATCCCACGACCAAAGCAGACCCATTGGAGCCCCTATGTCACACAAGATAGCCCAGCGTCTCGATGCTATTCGTAGCGAAATGACCACCGCCCATTTAGATGCTTTTATTATTCCCCGCGCCGACGAGTACTTAGGCGAATATGTGCCAGAACACAATGAGCGTTTATATTGGGCAACGGATTTTACCGGTTCAGCAGGCATGGCTATTGTATTGAAAGATAAGGCAGCTATCTTTACCGATGGCCGTTATACGGTGCAAGTTCGTCTGCAAGTCGATGCCAGCCTATTCAATTATGAGAGCCTGACCGATACCCCACAAATTGAGTGGTTGTGTGACACATTGCCAGCGGGCTCCCGTGTCGGCTTCGATGCAAGATTGCATACCTTAGCTTGGTATGAAAATGCCAAGGCAACCTTCAGCAAAGCCCAAATCGAATTAGTGGCGGTTGAACAAAACCCCATCGATTTGCATTGGCAGAATAGACCCGCCCCCTCCAGCGCGCCTATCACTTTATTCAGTAACGAGAGTGCTGGCAAAACTAGCCTGCAAAAACGCATTGAAATTGGCACCTTAGTGAAAAAAGCCGGCGCCGATATCGCTTTAATCGCCGCCTTAGACTCCTTTTGCTGGTTGCTCAATATTCGCGGTAACGATGTGCCGCGCCTACCGGTTGTGCTCGGCAGTGCGCTGCTCCACGCCAATGGCGATATGCAGCT
This sequence comes from Shewanella sp. KJ2020, assembly GCF_024197625.1. Taxonomy (NCBI): domain Bacteria; kingdom Pseudomonadati; phylum Pseudomonadota; class Gammaproteobacteria; order Alteromonadales; family Shewanellaceae; genus Shewanella; species Shewanella sp. KJ2020. The sequence continues at coordinate 192,472 of NZ_JAKUKD010000010.1, forward strand.
TTTTACCGATTTAAGCAAGCTACCAGAGGGCATTGAGGAGCATGTTGGTGCTGGCGTAAGCTTTAAGAGCGAGGCATCTTTTGCCGATACTTTATCGAGTTTACAAGGTGTTAAGCTGCTGGCGGATCCCAATTCGGCTAACGCTTGGGCACAAAACCTCGCCCGTGAAGCCGGGGCTAAATTAATTGCCGGAATCGATCCCGCCTCTTTACCTAAGGCGCAGAAAAACCCAGCAGAACTTGCCGGAATGCGCGCCTGTCATATCCGCGATGGCGTTGCCGTAAGTCGATTCCTTGCATGGCTCGATGCCGAAGTGGCAGCCAATCGCATGCACGATGAAGGCACCCTTGCCGATAAATTAGAAAGCTTTCGCCTAGAAGATGAGCGTTACCGCGAGCCAAGTTTCGATACCATTTCAGCCGCCGGTCCCAATGCCGCCATGTGCCATTACAATCACAATAATGGCACCCCAGCCATGATGACCATGGACAGCATCTATTTAGTGGATTCTGGCGCGCAATATATCGATGGCACCACAGATGTGACCCGTACCATTGCGATTGGCAAAGTGACCGATGAGCATAAAAAAATGGTCACACTAGTGCTAAAAGGCCATATCGCGCTGGATAAAGCTCGCTTCCCGAAAGGCACTTCAGGCCAACAGCTGGACGCATTCGCCCGTCAATATTTATGGCAGCATGGTTTTGATTACGACCATGGCACAGGCCATGGTGTTGGCCACTTTTTAAGTGTGCACGAAGGCCCGCAGCGCATAGGTAAAAATGTTAATGGTATCGCGCTGATGCCAGGTATGGTGCTCTCCAACGAGCCGGGTTACTACCGCGCGGAGAGTTTTGGTATTCGCTTAGAGAACTTAGTGGTAGTGCAACACTGTGAAGCACTTAACGGGGCCGAGCGTGAAATATATGAGTTCGATGCCCTGACGATGATCTCTATGGACGCACGCCTTATCGATAAAAGCCTGTTAACCCAAGGAGAAATTGATTGGTTTAATACTTACCATCAAAAAGTGTTTAATAGCTTGTCGCCTTTGATGTCGGGTGATGAACTCAAGTGGCTTACACAAGCAACAAAATCCATTTAGCCCACTTATGTTTAGCGGGAATAGAAATTAAGAAGCAAAGTTCGAAAAAATATAAACTCGTTTAATGCGATAAATTGACATCCGCATGCTGCAGGCACCTAGCGCCTGCAGCATGATATCTGTCAACCACAACTTAAAAACCTAACAATGACGAAATATCTCCACTCGTCTAGATTCTTATATTGGAGGCTATTACTCCTAGTCACAATCCTGAGAAAAACCTGACCTTTTTCTCACTCTTCATACTAAATAAAGATTGCGTCAAAGCAAACATAATGACGCTGAATTAGAGTTGCCAATTTAAATCAAAATCATAGCGAACCCCTAACGCGATAATAGTATCATCTACACGTTGCTCATTATTTTGTTGTAAGTATTCTAAGTGCATACGCACATTTGTTGTAGGTTACCATTCTAATGTGAGGTTATAGCCATCATAGTCCTGACTACTGATATCCTTTATCCCATCTTTAAATCCAAAATAGCCCAATTTTAACTTATAAGCACTAGCAAAAGGGATCGCTAAAGCGCTATCAAAAGTATTACCAGTGCGATTGGTCGCGGTTTCAAATTCATACTCTTTATTCTGATAGCCCACAGCAGCATATATTCCATTACTGAATTCATATGAAATAACCCCACCGGTCAGCTGTTCTTCTCCAGTTCTATTAGAGTCAACGTATGTATCCTTTTGTAAATAGGCAATGCCTAAATGGAATCCATTCTGATCAAAACCAGCACCAAGATTAACAGTATCCGCACCACCGCCACCAGTGTTGCCATCAAAAGTGGCGGAAACCATCATTGTGACAGGCTTGAATTTCCCTTCGTATATCAAAGCATTATTAACAAAAAATGGACTTTCTTGATTATAACCAAACGGACTATTTGCATTATTAAAAATATCAATATATTCAGCAACTAAAGTATATTGCACTGGCCGCTGACGTCCAAAGGTAAGCTGACCATAGGGAGAGGCTAATCCTGCGAAGGCAAGGCGAGCTTCGCCGAATTGACCATTATCGTCGAGACGAATTTTCCATTCTCCCTGGGCAATAGCACGCCAACCAGCGACAAACTCGGTATCAGCCTTGACACCCAATCGAGAAAGCGCATCACCGATATCCCATACTTCATCGGATTTATCTTGATACTCCAAGGTAGGACGAAGTGAACCATAGAGGGAAAAATGACTATTTTGCAATGAAGATTGCATTGAAGGGCTGCTTTGTGTCGATTTTGTTTGTTGCTCTAACTCCTTCACTCTCTGCTCAAGTTGTTTTAACCGTTCTGACTCTTCTGGTGTTTGGGCATTCACGAGTGCTGGTACTTGAAGAGCAATAACTAATACTAACAATACGATTCTACTCATAATGAGTACCTTCCTATATTAATATTTTCTATCGTTAATTCAGAATAACAACATGCTGCACCTGCATTACTTAAATTTCAAAAAAATATAGTGAAATAAAACAGTCACACTAACACTCACATCAAAAAACTGCTCGAGTAATTATATAAAACCTAATTTAATTAAGTAGGAATCATTCGAAATTATTTATCACACCACCTTTCAAATTTATATAACAATTAGAAATTACACAGTAAACTTATTAAGAATTTCATCTTGATCTTTAATGTACTTAGTTTGAGTATGCATAGCGGTATTCGCATTAATGGCTACATTCGATACCTGTACAGATAAATCTTTAATTCTTATCGTATTATTATTAATCTCTTCGGCAACTAAACTTTGCTCCTCAGCCGCAGAGGCTATCTGTAAATTCATATCACTAATCTGCAATATGGCTTCACGGATTTTTTCCAGTGCGGTATTAGCATCTTGGGCACGTACCACCGCATCTTTTGCATTTTCTTTACTTTGACTCATAACATCTGCAACGGCACGTGCCCCAGCTTGAAGCTGCTCTATCATGGAGCGAATTTGAGTTGTAGATTGTTGAGTTCTTTGGGCAAGCGTTCGAACTTCATCTGCAACGACTGCAAAACCACGACCTGAATCACCTGCTCTAGCCGCCTCAATAGCTGCGTTCAAGGCTAATAGATTCGTTTGGTCTGCAATGTCATTGATCACTTTTAATATAGTGGCAATGTTGTCAGTGGCAGCTCCTAATGAGTTGACTTCAGCAACAGCCATATCGATTCTCGATGAAAGGGTATTAATAGCATTGGTTGTCTCACTCACCACTTTGGTTCCAACACTAGTCGCCTCATCAGCCTCTTTTGCTGCAGAAGAAGCTCCTTGAGCATTACGAGCCACATCAGAAGATGTTGTTGCCATTTCATGCATGGCTGTAGCAAGTTGCTCTAGCTCATGCAATTGTGCGTTCATCGCATCGGTAGATTGCTGTAACTCTAAGGATGTCATCTCAGAACTTTTATGAATGAGCTGTCCAATTGACTTAGACTCAATAATCAGTTGCTGCAAGTTACTTGTAAAGGTATTAAATCCAATCGCTAAGGACGAAAATTCAGCATCTGTTTGCGTATTTAAACGTTTAGTTAAGTCTCCTTCACCTGAAGCAACATCTTGAATAGCATTATTTAAGGCCTCCAATGGACGAAGCAAGGTCGTCATCAAGAAAAGCAGCACAGTGATACTAATCACTAAGGCTATGACAGAATATAAAATAGAACTATTACGTAAATTAGTGACTGCCGCGTAGGCAATTTCTTCATCTAAAATCACACCTACATACCAATCCTCTCCTGAAACTCGAGAAAAATTCAGTGTATAACTCTTGCCATCTAGGGTGATTTGCTGTGATTGCTCCATTACTTTCACATTTGGTAAATAATCATTCATGGGCATACCATTCCGTTTCGACTCTGGATGCGCAATAGTGGTCCCATCGCCTGAAATGATAAATAAATACCCAGCATTAAATAACTTAACTTCATTAACGAGCTCAGCCAAACCAACAAGACTAACATCATAGAAAATAGCACCAATAAACTCACCATTATCCTTTACAGGTGTAGCAATCGAAACGAGAATTTCGCCTGACGCTGAGTCGGCATAGGGAGCCGTGATAATTAGCTTATCGGAATTTTTTGCATCTATATACCAAGGTCGAACTCTTGGGTTCCATCCTGGACCAGGATCCCAGCTAGGGTTATTATTGATATTAGTACCATCTTTTTCATAACCAAAACCCACAAGTATAAAAGAGTCTTTTATAACAGGACGAGTAATGACTGAAGTAATATGCTCTGGCGTGAGGTTCTGCTCTATTAAACTTGTAGTATAAGCAGCAATATTTTTACGGGCTTCAATTTCGGATGAAACAGTATTCCTAACACCTTCAACAATTTCGGAAACGCTGTTTTCGAGCTGTGACTGCATTTCTTTTTTAATTAGATAATATTGTTTCATCGTTAACAAGGTTACAGTTAATAGAAGCAATACAGAGGAGGCAGCAACAATTTTGTGACTAAACTTCATTTTGTTCACCCTTAAAAATTGCCTTTTAAAAACATCAACCTTAATAAAACCACTTATAAAAACATAAGGCGTCGAGTTAAAAAACCAACTTGATGATATTTATTCAAGTTAATTGAACAATCGACTCACATTACTAGACTCACATTACTAATAGTTAACTCATATTTATTTATGCCTCTACCATTTCGAACATAGTTTTATAGGTATAGTCATCATTTCTTATAAAAACCAGTACCCAACTCTTTTTTTTAAACGATATACTTTGTTGGCATGACAACAGTGAGAATGGCTACAAATCTGGCTAATCAGCGAAAAGCTGTCAGAGAAAACAGAAAGAATGCAGCGAGCCAAAACGGCCCAAATATGTTCATATGATTAACTAGACAACTTTACTGCAGTAAAATCAGTAACATTCACAATAACAATGCACAATAAACCCACCTTATACCTCAAGACGAATTCATTTCCACCACAGACACCTACTACCTACACCACCTTAGGTTGCATCATAGCGAGCCGAACCTCGTTATCTAAAGATGCCTTAGATAGTGCTTCAAACTCCCCGTGAATCGCCATAAAACACTCGACTAAAACGGGATCGAAATGCTTGCCTTTTCCCTCAAGGATCAAATCAATCGCCTCTTGGTGGCTGAAGGGACGCTTATAGCAACGGGGCGAAGTGAGCGCATCATAAACATCGACAAGGGCGACAATTCTGGCCGACAGCGGGATATCTTCCCCTTTTAAACCATATGGATAGCCACTACCATCCCATTTTTCATGATGACCGGAGGCAATATCCCGTCCCATTTGAATAAAAGTACATTGGGGCGCATATTCCAACAAACTGCGTAACACTTGCCCCCCAATTACAGGATGGGCTTTGATCTGCTCAAACTCTTCGGGGGTTAATTTACCCGGCTTAAGCAAAATGGCATCGGCTATACCGACCTTACCTATATCGTGCAAAATGGCCGACAAACTAATGTCTTGAATAAAATCTTCGTTCAATTCTGCGGGGGGATTTTCGGCCAACATACGCTGGGCGGCTAGCATTTTAGAATACTGCCGCATCCGTAATAAATGCGCGCCAGTCTCGTTATCTCGATATTCGGCCAACTTGGCTAAACCCAATACGGTTGCTTGCCTAGAGGCTAAAGTGGAGTCTAAGGCCACACTGAGTTTTTCTAATAGATAGCCCATAGTTAAGGTCAGCATCGCATTAGTGACTAAAAAGTTGACCGCCACTACTGCCCAAATTCCTACGCTATAGTCTTGGGTGATTGGCCAGTTCAACCATTGAAAATGGTAAGCGATGCCAATCAATATCAAACTGAATGCATTTAAAAACTGCGCATAAAAACTGGCTCTACGCCCCAAAAAAATACTCACTAATGGCGGGAAGATAAATAACCAGAAAAATCCAGCGCCAGAGGGGCCTATAGTGATCAAAAAACCAACCCCTATGGCATAGCCGAGCAAACAACCGATACCAAAACGAGTCTTATCGGAAAAATGAGGGAACAGGAGTAAAGCCAGTAAACATAGATACGCCAAAGTATCAAATATCACCATGCCCCATAACTGGGCAATCGCGCAGAGATACACGCTGGTGATATAGACGGGCACGCACAGAATGGCGAGAAACCCAAATAAATGTTTAAAAATCAATCGCCGCCAATGTGGTAGGCATACGGCATTATTTGAGCTGGTTACATCACTTCGCAGAGCTATCGCCATGGGAAGGTCCTTTTGCAATGGTATTCCGTGGTAACCCAGTGGGTTAAAGAATGCATACCCCATCAATATAGATGAATAACAGGTTAGGCTGCATACAAGAACTCAAACCCATTAAAGCATAGTCGAACAAGTCTAAACTGGCAGATCAACCCCATAGACGCTCATCATCCCCCACAACGACCCGAGCCTTATCCCTTTATAGGTATTTAAGCTATCAACCCCTACCAACAACAGCAGACTCCCACATTAATTAAACCCAGATCCAATTAACCCTATATAAAATACTGGAATTAGCCAATAAACAGGATAAACGCGGGAGTTAAATTGCCATAAAAAATCAAAAATCTCATATTCGGCAGTAAGTTATAAATACAACGAACGATTGATAATCACAGGGCTAAGGTAAAAAAGCCCTCTCCTATACCCACACTAAAATGATACCATTATCACATAACAAGCTACCTCCTATGAGAGATGGCGCATATTTAGCACATTCGATTTTACCCAGAATCATAATATCGACCCTGAATGGACAGACTGCACAATGAGCCAGAGTAACGTCATCGATAATCGCCCCTCCCCTATGGGACGAACTGAACAAGAAATCCGCTTAACCGCACAAGACGAACTGATTTCCACCACAGATAGTCGCGGCATCATCACCTATGTAAATGACCGCTTTGTTAGCATTTCAGGCTATAGCGCCCAAGAGTTGCTAGGTTCTCCCCACAATATAGTGCGCCACCCCGATATGCCCAGTGCCGCTTTTAAAGAAATGTGGGAAAAGCTTAAATCCGGTCAATCCTGGCGTGGCGTCGTCAAAAATCGCTGTAAAAACGGCGATTTTTATTGGGTCGATGCCTTCGTATCCCCACTGTTCGAAAACGGCACTATCGTAGGATATCAATCGGTACGCATTCAGCCCAAAGCGGCCTATGTGACTAAAGCGACCGATATCTATCAAAGGCTTAAGCAGGATAAATCCATACCAAAACCCTTAAGTTTGATGCAAAAGCGTTTTGTCTCAGCCATTGTTGCCACAACGGGATTACTGATCGCGGGTTATTTTTGGGGCTGGGGCGTGATCATCGCAGGGGCCATTTTAATGAGCCTCAACTTGGCCATTTTCTACGATGAGGCCTTTCGCATTCCGGCTCAGCTGTTGCAAATGCAGCAAAAATACGACTCTATCAGCCGTTATATATATTCCGGTGCCGATACCTCATCTATCCTTGATTTCCAACTGATCATGCTACAGGCAAAAATGAATGGTGTACTCGGTCGAACCCAAGACCAAGCCAATCATCTACATGCTATCGCCGACCAACTAGTCGTCACCACAGAGCAAACCTATGTGAGCCTAGATCAAGAGAAAAACCAACTAGAGCAACTCGCCAGTGCGATGGAAGAAATGAGTGCCACTATCGCCGAGGTCGCACAAAATACCCACCTAACATCGACCAGCATCAACACCGCTTACGACCTCTGCCTTAAAAGTAGCGCCAATATGAAGGCTAACACTCAACAGATTGAATTATTAGCGAAATCTGTTGCCGATGCGGCTAACAATGCCCATCAATTAAATCGCGAGGCGGAACAGGTTGCCAACGCTATGGGGGAAATTGATTCTATCGCCGAACAAACGAATCTGCTCGCCCTCAATGCCGCCATCGAAGCCGCCCGCGCAGGTGAACAAGGCAGAGGATTTGCGGTGGTTGCCGATGAGGTGCGCGCCCTATCGAGCCGCACCCAACTGTCAACCAATAGCATTTCCCAGAGTGTCGATAAGATGTTTAGCATGTTAAATGCCTGGGCCAAGGAAATGGAGCAGAGCCGCCAACACGCCGAACTCTGCGCTAATGATATTCAAGCATCCGCCAATAACGTCAATACCATCTACCAAGAGGTCAGTGAGATCCATACCTTTGCCCAGCAAAATGCCGTTGCCGCCGATCAGCAGCGCCAAGTGGTCAATGAAATCACCAATAATATTCACTCTATCACTCAAACTAGCAGTGAAAACCTCGCTGCAACCCATCAAATTGGTGATGCAGCTAACCATCTAAAACACAATGCTCAAAAGGCGCAGGGGTTACGCCGCGCCTTTGGTTAGGGCATAAACATATTCAAAACGTCGCTTCTAGCGAAAGGTCGCTTATGCCCCAATACCTTACTCGATTGAGGTATTGGGGCCGCCAAGTCGGTATAAAGCGCAGCCTAGGTTAAAAAGTACAGGTTTTAACCGAAAATTTTGCTATACTCCGCGCCCGCCATTTTTCTTATAAATCTGTGTGGAAGAATGAGCAAACCCAGTGTGATGTCGCGCCCTGTGTGGCAGAGTCAAACTTGGCGCTTGAATGTTTGAATAAGTGAATGATAGGAATCCAAAATGAGATTTGAATCTTTTAGTTTTTCCCCCGAGATTTTGCGCGCTATCTCAGATTGCGGTTATCAAAAAATGACGCCTATTCAGCAGCAAGCGATACCCGCTATTCGCCGCGGCCAAGATGTGCTGGCCAGCGCACAAACAGGCACAGGTAAAACTGCGGCCTTCGCGCTTCCTATCCTGCAAAAGATGGTTGAAAACCCAAGCGAAACCCTAAAGTCGAATGCCCGCGTATTGATCCTAACCCCGACTCGCGAGCTTGCGGCTCAAGTGGCTGACAACGTCACGGCCTACTGTAAATACTTAAACTTCAGTGTATTAACGATTTACGGCGGCGTAAAAATCGAGACTCAAGCGCAAAAGCTCAAACGCGGCGCCGATGTGATTGTCGCCACACCTGGTCGTTTACTCGAGCACCTTACCGCCTGTAATTTAAGCCTGTCGAACGTCGACTTTTTAGTGCTAGATGAAGCCGATCGAATGCTCGACATGGGCTTTAGCGCCGATATTCAAAAGATCCTCCAAGCGGTGAATAAGAAGCGTCAAAACTTGCTTTTCTCGGCCACTTTCTCGAGCGCCGTGAAGAAACTCGCCAACGACATGATGGTCAAACCGCAGGTGATCAGCGTCGATAAACAAAACACCACCGCAGATACCGTTAGCCAAGTGGTTTATCCGGTTGAACAACGCCGTAAACGCGAACTGTTATCTGAGCTTATCGGCAAGAAAAACTGGCAACAGGTATTGGTATTTACCGCAACCCGTGAAGCCGCCGATACCTTAGTCAAAGAATTAAACTTAGATGGGATCCCATCTGAAGTCGTCCACGGTGAAAAAGGCCAAGGCAGTCGCCGCCGTGCCCTGCGTGAATTTGTGGCAGGTAAAGTTCGCGTATTAGTCGCGACCGAAGTTGCCGCCCGTGGTCTGGATATTCCAAGCCTCGAATATGTCGTCAACTACGACTTACCTTTCCTCGCCGAGGACTATGTCCACCGTATCGGTCGCACTGGCCGCGCGGGTAAAACCGGGGTCGCCATTTCATTCGTTAGCCGCGAAGAAGAACGCACGCTGGCAGATATCGAAAAATTGATCGGCCAACAGATCCGCCGCGTCACTGTGCCTGGTTATGAAGTTGGCAGCCGCGAGCTACTCCTAAAACAACTGCAAACCCGCCGTAGCTTTGCCAAAAAGCAACAAAGAACCGACAATGTTGGTGCACAGGTTATAGCTGAAAAAAGCATGCAGGGCCGCCGCGTCAAGGTCAAAGTCGGCCAAGCGCCAAGCAAAGCTAAAAAACTAAAGTGATTTGCAAATGAAGCTTAAATAGCTGCATGATTGAACCAAACTAAAATACACATAAAAGCGTCCTAAAATGGACGCTTTTTTATTCAACTGCCGTTAAGATGACATTCATTATGCCAAATCTTATTTCAACGTAAATGCAATGGAATATCGTATTTCCTAAAAAGCTTTACTATCGATTCCCTATGCAATGGCTTAATAATGTAACCTTTAGCACCGGCTGTGATGGCCTGCTGAACAGATGACTTATTTTTATTCCCCGTCAACATAACAATAGGCGTAATTGAGTTTATTCCATTAGTTTTATTTACATGGTTTATAATATAAAACCCATTAGTATCGGGAAGGTTTATATCCATTAAAATAACATCGTATTTTTTCTTCGACAATAAATCTAATGCCATACGTCCCGATAGAGAAGTATCAAGTTCTATCGCATAGGTTCTAAGCAGCATAATAGTCAGATTCAAACTAATATGATCATCCTCAACAATTAACATTTTTGGGACTATAGGAATTTCAATTGCAGCCTGCGATGGGGTAACACCTTTTGACTCAGAATATAATCTATTGTAGGTGTATTTAGTGTCAGATGCTGAAGAACCATTCTGATGAATGACGGTGACCTCCTGATCTTCAGGTAAAGGAGCTTCTGCAACTGATGCAACATTTGATACGTCTGTCACTACAAGCTCGAGCAAGTGCAATGCCTTACTCTGCAATTTCAACAGTGCTGGTCGAATCTCGTTAGAACGAATAAAAGATAATATTTTTTTTAATGATGCTACATCTAATTCAGCAACTTTTTTATTTGCTAGGTGGGATTCGGCCTTATCTAAAGACTTGTCAATTTCATCTAAACTCAACTCAAAGTCATGTTCCAAATCTTTCTTACGCTGAGCGCCTCTTAGAACGATCTCTTTTATATGCTCAGAGTAATTTTCTTGCACATTGACAAACTCTTCAGCTTTTCTATATTTACCCTTTAACCCTATCTCTCTCAATAAATGTGTACATATAATAACTGCCCTATGTATTTCATACATGGGCCTAGCAATTAAGTAGTCATTAATTATTCCACTGCGATAAGCCTCATACGCCTCTTTCTCTTGATGTTTTGGAATGAGAGAAACAACCGCGTGCTCACATATTTCAACCGCTTGTAGCGCCTCAATGGCCTCATAATAAATGAGCAAAGTTTCTTGCAAAGTTTCGGCCGCAACTAAAATAACTTTAGGTGTTGGCTGTTTTATCTGTTCAATCAGCTCAGCATTAGACTTAATAACATGGATCCGAGAGAAATGACGTATTAGCACACCGATTAACAATCGGTCATTTTCTTGATCATTTGTATAGAGAACGATATGTTCAAAATTAACTCTGTCCACTCTGGTGACTCCTTTCCATAAAAAACTCCGTTAAAGTGAACAAATCATCATCCACTTCCTGCCAACAGTCTAACAATGTATTGTAATCAACTGAATTACCTCGTGAAATAGTTTCTAACTCTTGACAAGATAAATTGAGTTTTTTAGCACCAACAAAAAGAGAATTACTTTTTAGTGTATGGCTAATAGCACTAATCTTCAGACAATCATTCTCCATTATGGCTAATTTTAACGCTTCACGCTTTAGGAGTAAGTTACTATAGTATTGTTCTAAAAATGTATCTAACTCCTCATCGCTAACATCTTCCCCAACAAAATTATATATCTCTGATAAATTGACCAACTGCACCTTAGACGTTGACGGCAGTGTCACTTCAAACAGTTCTGCATCCTGCTCATCAAAGCAAACAAAATCATGCTCTTCAATCATATTATCGCTATCTGCTATAACAAAGTGATTGCTTTTATGATGGGTAAAAGTTGCCTTAACATCATCCAAAAGGTCCACCAATTCACTTAAGGCTAACGGTTTTACCAGTACTCTGTTAGCACCCGCCTGCAAACATTCATCTTTACAGTCATCACCATGTTCTGCTGTCAGCATAATAATGATCGCCGGTGTCAACGCCCTGTAATTTTCAACCTCACGAATAACACTCACTAAGTCGACACCATATATCGTTGGCATCACTACATCTGAAATCACGACATTGAATTTATTCACCTTAAAAAGTTCAATGGCTTGTATCGGATCTTGCACACAAGTCGCTTTAACGCCAAAGGATAGCAACTGCTTTTCAATAACAAATAAGTTCTCTTGGCAATCATCAATAACTAAAACACTGATATCATTATAATCAAATTCAGCAATATTACCGTCACCGATACAATTCAACTTATTTTTAGCATTAACAAAATCGATAACCTGTTGTATCTTTAGCGGCGGATACAACATGATTTCACAGTCTAAATATGATTTAGTCAATGACACCTTTCTCAACTCAATAATACATTCACTACGGAGGGAGATATGACTTAAAAACTCCTCCATAGAAATGATATCTCCTTGATTTAAGTCAACGAATAAAACTCCATCACCAATAGCAACATCAACAATTTCATCACTTGGCAAGTATAACAAAGTAAAATTAATCTCTTTTGAGTATAAATTTACAGATTTATAAAATTCAGGACTATTAGTGTAAGCCTTAGCTAAACCATTTCCCACTGAGCCATATGTATGACTTTCCATTTCACTAGTATCTTTATCATCTAACATAAATTCTATTTCAAAATAGAAAGTGCTACCTTCACCCGGTTTACTAACCACCTGAAGATCTGCGCCCATCGAATTACATATATTTTTACTTATATATAAACCTAAACCGACACCATTATGTTGACTGAAAGCAGTTGAAATGACTTGTTCATATTTACCAAACACTCGTAACTTTTCACCCTCGGTTAAACCAATACCATTATCGATAACTGAAAATTTTAATTTAACACTATAAAATGTTTTATCCAACACATCAATAGATAGCAAGATAAAAGCATTTGTTTTATCTGTAAATTTAATGGCGTTAGAAATTAAATTATAAATAACTTGACTTATTTTTACTTCATCACAAATTACTTTACCACTAAAACTTAATGGCATATAAAAATCTAACACAATCCCTTTTTTATCAGTTTGAACACTGAAGGCATCAACAATAGACTCTGCCAACACCCTTATATCTACGGCTTTATTGGTATTATTCAGCCTATCTCTACTTCCTCCTTTAAAGTTCAACATATGATTTATAAGAGATAACACTTGTTTAGAAGTGCTAAATGCTATAGATAGCAGTGCTCTTTCTTGTCCCCTCACACTACCTAAACCGAGCTCAATTAAACCTAATATCGCATTTAATGGTGTCCGAATCTCATGGCCAAGTGTTGCAATAAAGTCACTCTGATTGTTATTAAGTTGAACGAGTGATGAGTATTCCAACATCAGCGCTTCTTCATGTTTAGCGCTAGCGGATTTATCTATTAATAAGCCAAATCGACTCCCGTCGGCAAGAAAAACATCTCTATATTCGAGAAATACTCCAGATGCAGCTTTGAATGTGAACTTAATTCGTTTATTTTTCTCAATTTTAAACCCAAACCATTTAAGTACTTTAAAGTGTTCTTTATTAATAGTACTAAACTCGCGATTCACAACATCACCGACTAATGATAATAATGGCTTACCTATATAAAAACGAGTATCAATATAGGGAAATATAGCCACAATATTTTCACTCACAAACTCAATGCAATCATATTTATTTATAATGATAAATGCATCAAAACAAACGGAACGGCGATGTTCGCTGTCACGTTTAGTGATTTCAAAGCGGTTAAATTGCTTAAACTCAGTTTTATAAGTTAATTTAAAATCATTTATAACACTACAAAACACAATAATATCTTTAGTTTTAATCTCTAGTATTTTAAATCTTATACGATGGGTATCTACTATTAGTTCATCATCTGGCAATGAGTTAAATTTCAAGGTGTTAAAGTGTTCGATCAGTACTTCTTTTGAACTTGAAAAAAACCTATCTATTGAAAATGCATGATTCTCACCTAACCACTCGCCCTTAGGTGATAGCATAAATGCACATGAATTAAACAAGTTCAAATCCACACTACTCATATACCAATATCCTTATGGTTAGCTTACGTTTATCATTATTGAACAGAGCTTCGATACTGCCTTAACCAATTGTATGCTCTGTCACATCTTGATATCAGCCTATCAGCATCAATGTTATAAGTGTCCGTGAAATAATCGACCGAAATCCAATCTCCCTCGATATATGCTAATGCGAGTTGTAAGCAATGCGCTAAGCAACCTTCATTTTTAAGTAACGCACATTTTATTTGTTGATCTAGAGGAAGTTGTTCTAATGCACTCTCCATCGGTTTGTCTAAAATAGCATCCAAAGTAGAGAGTAGCCCGGTTAGGAAAGCTGATTCCATTAGGGAGGGATAACCCATTAAAGAAACTAATTCTTCACATAACTTTGCCCTTATCATAGTGTTATGTATTAGTGCTATTGGTTTATTTGGATTGAGTTCTGCCAATACAATCAGACTAACAAATTTACGCAGTTTATTTTCACCTAAAAAAATCATTGTTTGTTTAATTGAGGAAAACTCTTTTTCATGCTTAAACTCGCTTGAATTGACAAATTTTAGTAGTTTGTATGTAAGATCTAAATCCTGTGAAAAATACCTTTCCAGCTTATAAAAACTAAACTCAGGTTTAATCACCTCATTATAAATTGACATTAAATGATATTGACTAGAGCCAATATCATTTCCTTCCATTATTTCTGGCTTACAGAAAAAATACCCCTGAAAATAATCAAACCCTAGAGATTTAGCCAATGCAAACTCTTCTAATGTTTCAACCTTTTCTGCCAACAACTTTAAATTATATCGTCTAAACATTGGAATTAAATGGGAAATACTATTAAGCGGTGTTGCAACTATGTCGATTTTCACCAGTTTAAAAAAAGGTAAAAAACGCTCCCATAGGGGCGAATATACAAAATCGTCTAAAGCCAGATAATACCCAATTTTATGTAGTTCTTTAATAACACTAAAGTTATCTTCACTTGGACTGACTGTTTCCAATATTTCAACAACAATATTTTTGTATGGCAACATATACACTAAATACTCACTCAAGAAATGAGCGGGAAAGTTAACTAACGCGGGCTTACCCTCAGTTAACTCTTCTAAATCCATATTCAAATAACTATTTATGAGTAGTTTTGCGGTAGCGACTTTATCAGCAATTCCCTGCGGGAAACGGTTTTCTCGACTATCTCTAAAGAGTAACTCATAGGCAACTATATGTTTTTTTCTATTCAATATAGGTTGTCTTGCCATATAAAAGCGCATAGTTCACCCCTTCCATTATTACCACTTAACTTAATATTTAAAGTGGATCAATCCTTTAATATTTTCAGTCTAGCCCTAGAGCCCCCTTCTTTCAACCGTACTTTTTAGAACCGATATGAAGATGTCAACCTTAAGAATAAAGTCACCCGCCACTCAACGGCCACCAGCACTGGGCTAGTCAATTCGCAAGAATCATTATCGATTTAATGGCCGCTTTGTTAAACTAATCCCGCCGCAATCAAAATCGTCAATGTTCAATTAGATAACATCACTTCAACCCGCGGCGGAGTCATAATGAATTCTCAAACCTATAACCAAGCTGTGCTCGAACTCGCACTCGCAGGCCTTGCCGATTTAACTGCATCGGCACAAACCAAAAAAGCACAACGCACCCCTGCGCAGGAAAGCCATTTTCTGTGTAATTGGATGGTTGAATCCCTAAAGGAAAAACGCTTTTCTAAACTGGTTGCCGATGACCTCACAGCATGGATACGTTTAGCCCGCAGCCAAGGTGCTGGTGCTGAACTCAAGCGTTTATTAGAGAGAATTGTATTTCAATATCAAACGGTTGAAAAATCAGAAGCCGCTTTAGGTACGGCATTAAATGCCATGCTAGACACTTTAAAAAAAGCCGATTGGTTAGTCTTTACTGACACAGAAATCAACACTAAGCTCAAGCTCGACGGCGATGGTCAATCTAGCCTAGTGATTGATGCAAAGGAGTTGGCGCAACATATCAAAGATGGGCAACTTATTAAGCCAATTAATTTATATGTGCGGGCCGATGAGCAACAACTCACACGCATCGCCCTATCCCACGGTCTACTGCTGAGCCAAGGCAATAAGAAAGCGAGCCTAATTAAACACCATAAAGCCTATAGAATTTATCCTGATAATCAGCAGCCAGCCCTGTGCCAGCTATTGGCTTAGGCGTCATAGCGTAAAGAGTAATGGTGTAAAGTTGAAAACTGTTTAACTATGGCTGATGTGACCGGTTGTGAGCCAATAAACAATTTATTCACACAGTTTAGGTAGAATGGCCATCGGACAGGCCTTGGCTAAAGCACTGATAACAAGGATAAAAGCAATACGGTTAAGCGATGTTTGCAGTATAAACACTTAGTTCGATTTGCCCTGTCGCACTGGCGGCAGTGCATTCTGATGGTGACTTAGTGTTTAGGCTAAGGAAAGAACATACCGATTTGCTTCCTACCATCAATCAAGCCATAGTCACACTGAAGGCCAATGGTAAAATTGACGAAATCATCAAAAAGTACACCCAAAGGTTAGCCAGTTAAACCTAGCTCATTTCCTTGGCTGTAAGGTGACTTTAGGGTTTAACACTAAACGTTTGCCTTCATTTAGATAGGTTGTACAGGCGACACGCAGCAGAGAGGCAAAATTGGTCACTCTGCCGTCGCGAGTTAACACTTCCTGATATATTCGCGTTAAAAATGCCGCAACACTGAGGTCCGCTTCGTCGGCGATATCTTCTATGATTTGCCAAAAAACCGCCTCGAGACGCACACTGGTCACGACGCCATCGATACGAATCGAACGAGTTTTTAGTTCGAACAGTTCGGGTTCGGCGCCGGAATAGATTTCACACACTTTCTTGCTCCCCTTAGATGGCTACCCGAACTGTTATGCCACAAAATCAAACTGATAAGCTAGCCAAGCAACTGATTAAATTGTGCAAGCCAAGCAGGATGTGCTGGCCAAGCGGGGGCGGTGACAAGCTTGCCATCGGTAATCGCTTGGGTTACGGCAATATCGCAATATTCAGCACCCGCTTGCCTCACCTCGGGAGCACATGCAGGGTAAGCTGAAACCTTTTTACCGCCAACGACATCCGCCGCCGTCAGCAACTGTGCACCGTGGCAAATGGCCGCCATCGGCTTATCTTGCTCCGAAAACGCCCTCACTAAATTCAGCACTAACGGATTTAAACGTAAATACTCAGGTGCTCGGCCCCCAGGGAGTAGCAAAGCATCGAAATCATTGGCACTCACCTTTGCAAAATCACCATTTAAAGCAAAGAGATGCCCAGGCTTTTCGCTGTAGGTTTGGTCGCCTTCAAAATCATGGATTGCGGTTTTAATGGTTTGTCCGGCCACTTTATCGGGGCAAACGACGGTAACTTGGTGACCCACCATTTGCAGCGCCTGAAACGGCACCATTAACTCATAATCTTCAACAAAATCACCGGCGATGATCAAAATTTTTGCCATGGTAAACTCCTTTTATTAGGACAGTATCTGAATGAAAGTTTGCAACCACTCTCTAAATAACTTCACCACTTTACTCCCCTTGCCGCGACAAAGGTAACAACCAAATACTACAAATTTATTCCATAAAAAAGCGCCCGTAGGCGCTTAATCTGGGGGGTATAAAGGCCAACATAGCCCAATGAACCGCTTAATCACTCAGAGTGACTCAGCAATGAATATCAGTATGACCACTCATAGGGATCGTAATTCGCCAGCACTGCGGCATAACTGTGACTCAACCCTTGAGTAGAGTAATAATACCCTCGGCCCTGATTATCCACGGCGTAAAAAATATCTTCGGTTCCAGGCTGCTGTGGCAACAGATCTCGAGTTTTAGCCAGCTTGAGTTCATCATAATGGTAGGGGGCGAAGGTCAGTATACTTTCCTCAAATACGGCAGTATGTCGACAACTGTTGCGGCGGATCTGAGCGGCAATAGCCTCTAGATCTTCCCCTCGATTAAGGGCTAACCACTGCTCAGCATAACGTTCGACGATAAATTTCTCGGAATAAAAGTAATGTTCTTTACCCGATAGACGCATCTGAATATCCGCATAATTTCCATTGAGGATCAGGCGAATATAACGACCAACCGTTTGCTTATTCTCCCACTTAAGCCCTGCCACGGCGGCGATTTGCTCCGCCGTGACTAAGCGTCCGTGTTGGCTAAATACTCTGATATAACCGACAAGTTCAATCATAGTGTCCAACTATAGTGTTCAACTGGGTAACAGGCCTCGCGCCGCCAATCTATCGGCAACAAATCCTAAGCCAAACTTGTCGAGCGTGGCCCTAGTTGGCGCACCGGTTTGAATATCCCAACCAAAGGCTTCATAGAACATGTCCAGCGCGGTTTGCATATCAGCGCGGTCCATCTTAATGGTGCCCTCATCACCAAAGTTTTTATCTGGATTCAAATCATAAACCCAGTCACTAAGCACATCATGCTCTTCACGCATATTGCTTTCATTCATTTGCAATACGGTTAAGGCGCGGTGTAAATGCAGCACTCTTTCCGCCTTGAAATCTAACTCAGTCTCACTGGTTTCAATCCCAGTCACTAAGCTGAACATCTGCGATTCAATGGTGCTATCGCCTTCATAGTTACGATTTTTATCCGGAGATGCCAGCAGTGGGAACATCCAGTTACATAGTGTCAGAGAGTCATGTAATACGTTTTTCACCAGCGACCATTTTGCAAAACGGATCTTAGCCGCATTGATTGGGGTATACCAATTCACCTTATCGAATGCCCCTTCACCCCATTTTTTCTCGGCAATCGCGACTGTCATATCGTGTGGCAAACCACTGTTAACTATGTTGATGTGGGAATGGCACTGGGCATCACGGTTAAAGACGACGTTAATTAAGGTACCAACCTGCCCCGCGGTTTCACTGGCATGGTGAACGGCAGCATTGGTTTTCTTGTTGAATACCTTAGTGGCACTTTCTTTGTGAATATCCCAATAACCTAATGCAGGATTGGTTCCATCTAAACCCCAGCGCTTGATCAAATCATATAAGCCGTCAGCCATATGGGAGATTTCACCTTCTTTAAACGCCACTCGACGATAAAAATCCAGTAAGAAAGCGGGATCTTGATTATCCCAAAGCGCCCAAGGAATACTGTTAAATTCATCTTCGGGTAATAAATGCTTAAACATATCCTTTGTTTTTAGGAATTTAAATAGATGAGAAATGGAGCCATAGTTACACCAAATACCATAGTCATCGAGAATATGGGCCCCTAAAGCCCCCACCATTGCGTGTGCTTCGGTACCATTTTTGGTGCCCATTAAATACTGCGGTACGAGGAATCCCATACAGACGTTAGATATATGTTCGGTTTTACGACCATATTTGCTTTTCAATTCAGGGACTTTAAGCTCGCAGAAGCAACGTATTGGGCATGAATGACAGCCCCCCGTACGCTTCATCCACTTATTGGCGTATTCCACACCTATGTAGCTTTCTGCCATTGAAGTTCGAAACCCAATACGATTGCGCTCATTCCATGGCACTTCGCCTAAATCGATTTCTTGATCGGCGGCGCCCCACTTCAAACCAGGCCGAGATTTCCAACGGCTGATGGGTGCTGAGTACTCAGCCCAAGATTGCGGCGTTGAAGGTACGACACCATTATTGTTGGCACCGATAATCCCTAAAATATGGTCATCTAAGGCACGCATCTTTTCATTATTGGCGGCGATTTTAACGGCGCCAGTGCCGATAATGCCGATCCCTTTACAATTTTTTGATCCCATTACCGAGCCATGACCACCGGCTGAGTGCCCGCCCTGGGTCATAATCACTGACAGTGGCACTTGGTTTTCACCCGCTTGGCCAATCGCAGCGACCTGTGCGTTGGGTCCCATCATTTGCGCTATCATGGCGTGGGTGTCAAATATGCCTTTACCCCATAGGGCATCGGCGGGTTCAATCGTAACCTTATCATCGACAATTTTCAGCCACACAGGGCTACTCGCTTTGCCTTCTATCGCAATCGCATCGAAACCGGCAAATTTCATCGCCGGTGAAAAATGCCCACCAAAATGACCATCGGCAATCAGATGTTTTTCAATGACGGGACTACGGGAAGTAATAGTTGTTCGTCCCGTACAAATAACGCCCGACCCCGTTAATGGCCCAGCGGAAAAGACAATAATATTATCTGGGTCGGTGGCAGTGATATTATCTTTATGGTCATCCCACAATATTTTATAACCAATACCCATACCACCGATATAATCATAATATTTATTGATTGGCTCATACCATATATGATTAGTTGTTAAATTAACTCTGAGAACTTTACCCGCCCAACCGCCTATTTTATCACTCATATTACTTCTCCTGAATTTAAGAAACTAAGCCAGTGTATTTTTCATATTGTTCTAATGCAGCTTCAGCCTCTTCCCAGTTATAAAATTTAATTGCACCCGTAGGACAAACCTGCGCGCAAGCAGGATTACCATTACATAAATCACATTTAACGGCTTTCATTTTACTGCGATCAACTTTAATGACCTGCTGAGGACACTTATCTGCACAATAACCACATCCGACACAACGTGCTTCATCAATCACTTTGGCGCCAGTTTGTGCATTCGTTGAAATAGCCTGCTGTGGACAAACTTCAGTACAAACTTCACAGTGGCGACAAGTTGAAGGAACAACGGTTTTATCGCCGCACTCACCTCGTTGTATTTCATAGTCAAATTGCACACCATGTGGACCATAGTTCATATTTTTTTCAACTTTGACGCGGGCCAATGTAGGGCTACTGTCCCCTTCATGGTTCCAACCACAGGCAATTTCGCAGCGTCTGCAACTTACACAAACCGTAGGGTTTACCACCATGAGTCCACCAGGCATGACTTCTACGATTTCTTGGCTATTACTGTCACTGCCACAACCGGTCAGAAAACTTATCAATGTTCCGCTATAAACCGTACCGACAGCAACGCCCATACCGCCTTTAAGCATTCCTCTTCTGGTAATCATATTTGATCCTTTATTAGTCAAAGCAATATAATTAAAATATGCATACACTTTGATTCCCGACAATTTATGCTAAAGTAATTACGTCTTTGATTTTTAACCTGCGTCACAATTACCCATATTGGGACAGTATTAGTTCAAGTTACATGACTTAAGCCAAAATAATAGTTTTCAGAATTAACAATTAAACATCTCGCAAATTCAAATAATGCCCTACATCAAATTATCTCAATATAATTAACAAACAACTTTTAAAATGGGTTAATTAAGTGCAATTCGGCTCATAACTAAGTTAATATCTATACCGCATACATTCCGATTAGAGTCCCGACAGAATCTAATTAAAAGGAATGGAAAATGATGAAAACGAATACCCGTTCTCAATGGAAAATATTTACGCCAATGGCTATTGCAGTCTGTTTGATGACAGCCTGCTCCGATGGTGACGATGGGAAAGCAGGCCAACCTGGGGTTGTGAGTATCAGCATAGAACAGGCCGATACACTTAAAGCAACAATAGAAAATGTGGTTATCGATGCGCAAACCCATGTGCAGATCGATTTTTTCCTCAGCAATGCCAATGGGATTGCGGTCACTGGGCTAGAAAGCCTGCAGGATCTCGATACCTTAGGTGTCGGTATTGCTAAATTGGCTCCACCACAGGCTCATTATCAAGCCCAAACAGCCATAAGTACCGAGGCTAAAAGCACGACAGATCCTGCACTGCAGTGGACCAGTTACATCAATAATCAAGTCGAACCGGCCGCAAATGCCCAAGCGAATGCACAGACTCAGTGGCAAGCAGGCATTGAAAGCAGCTGTAAAACGGCTTGTCTAACCTCATTAGGCGCGGGCCAATACCGTTACACTTTGAGTAAACCACTCACGGGTTACCCGCAATTTACGGGGATAGACACCCAGTACTCGCCAGAGCTCACCCACAGGATTTACCTAGAGTTAAAACCGTTCGCAAATAGCCCGATCGACACTCAGTTGATCAACAGCGTGTACGATTTTGTGCCCGCCACGGGGCAAACCGTTGCAGCCGATATGGGCCGTAAAGTGATCGCTCCGGAACAAGCCTGTTTTCGATGTCATAACCCAGACTTAGCCAATACCGATACTCGCCTTTTGATGCACGGCAGTAAACGTTTTGCCTTTGAGGGCTGTGTTGTCTGCCACACGACTTACTCTGGCGATCCTGAAACGGGCAATAGCCTTGATATGGCGACATTGACACACCAGATCCACCAAGCCAAATATCAAATTGTCGGTTACAAGGGGCAGTTGTATGACTACGCCAAGGTGACCTATCCCGGTGATATGACCCAATGTCAGCAATGTCATATTCCCGGCGCAGCGGCGCAAAGTGGCAATAGCAATATCCCCAGCAAAACCGCTTGCCTTGACTGTCACCAAGCGCAAACTCCTGCCGATTGGAATGGCACTGTAGCGGGTTTATTCCACAACAGGGAAATTTTTGCCAATGCCTGGGCACTGGGTTGTAGCGGCTGCCACCCCGATAGCACTAATCCTGAAGGTGTCGGGCTTTTCCACAATGCCGCAGCGAAAACAACCACTAAGCTGGTGAGCGATTACCAAGTTGAGTTGCTGAGTTCGCAGCTAAGTGTTGACACTCAAACCCTTGCGGTGACATTGCAAGTGCAGCAAATGGAGCAACTGCCCGCCAGTCAACCTATGATTAAATCCTTCTGGTTGATTGCCGCGGGGGAAACAAATAGTGCGAACATGCCAATCAATAATGGCCAGCGTAAAGTGTGGGATTTAGTGGCAAACACGAGCGACGTCGCCTTAAAAATTACCGCGCCCAATCAGCTAACCGTTACCATATCTAACCTGACGACTGCCGATTTTGGTGACCTGAGTCAATCAAAGCTCTACAGTAAACTGGTGCTCTGTGCCGATAAAAATACCGGCTTTGCGGTTAACTGTAATAGCGCCAATCAAGAGGTGAGTCTCAGCGCCATTAACTCGCTAACCCTGCAAGGTCAAGCGGTTACGGCAAAAGCTAAAGTCGATGAACAGGCCTGTCGCCAATGTCATGATCAAGGATTAGAGGATAGAGTCCAATCGGCGCATCAAATGAATGGGATTTTTGAGCCCAATAGCAGCTGTGGCACCTGTCATGCTCCGCAAACGGCAACCGCACTGACCGATGGGCAATGTCAAAGTTGCCACAGTAATGATGCGATTATGTATCTCAATGCGGGTGTAATGCACACACCAGGGGCCGACCAAATCAAGCCCTATCGCACCATCAACAATACTTTGAGCTACAGGGAAATGGTGCATTCACTGCATGCGGGAACCCGTACTGTAGTCGGTTTTGGCAACCCACGCCCCGAACTCACCTACCCAAATGCAAAAAACAATTGCAGTGTTTGCCATAGCACTGGACAGCTGGATCTTGCGGGACTGAGTGCACAGCAATCCCTATTAGTTGCAACGCCCGATGCAGCCAAACTAGGGCAAATTGCCGAGTATTCGCCAACCTTAGCAACCTGCGCGGCTTGTCACACGTTGATCGATAGTTTAGTCGTCCATGCACGCAGCTTTGGCGGGGTTTATCAAAGTGATGCCAGCGGTGGTCGAATTTACCAATCGGGGCAAGAATCCTGCGCCACCTGCCATGCCGAAGGCCGCTCATCGGGTGTCGATAAGGTCCACAAATAAGCCGTTAGATTTTATTCGCCCAAAAATAAAACCGCTCGCAATAATGCGAGCGGTTTATTTAATCAAGCGGATTTAATCTCGTAAAGTTAGCTAAGTCGACCTTACTGCTTAGGCACGCTTTGACTCTCGACCACCTGCACTTGGCTATATTCTTTAATCTCAGCATGAGGCGACTTCACGCCACTTAACGCCTGGGCGGTTAAGGTGTTATTGCCATTCAATAGATCATTCAAGGTGCCAGAGTCGCCATTCACTAACCCTAACTCCCTGAGCATGGCATCAACAACTGGCGCATTGGCGCGGTAGTTTAATGCCGCACTAGTCACTTGCTCTGCGATGCCACCTTGATGGTGAGCAGCTTCGCCACCCGCAGCTAATTGATTGCCCGAACCATAACCTTGAAGGATTTTAATGCCTTCGATGTTTTCCAATGGTTTAACGGCTTGTGCCACGATTTCAGGCAGTGCTTTTAAGATCGCGAGGGATTTTTGCAGGGCAATCTGCTCATCACTCAAGACGTTTTCGGCTTCGTAAAGTGCTTGTTTACCCGCAGCTTCAACGGCATAGACCTTCTCATCCGCTTCGGCCTGCAGTTTTTTCGCATCGGCACTGGCGCGCGCTTCAATCAGGATCGCACTCGATCTGTCTTCGGCGGCACGTTTCTCGGCTTCGGCCTGTACTGTTACGCCTACCGCATCACGTTCAGCTTCTTTACGGGCGTCGATCACTTCAATCTCTTTGCGACGGTTCGCTTCAGCCACTTGGCGCGCTGTGATAACCGCTTCTTCTTTCTCTACTTTCAGCTTTTCCGCTTCGGCGGCACGGGCACGGGCGGCCGACTCTTCTTCAGATTTGGCCGCAACCGCAATGCGTTTTTCCTGCTCAGAAACTTCGATATCCCTTTGCTGTTGAATGCGCGATTGCTCAATCGACTTATACTTTTCGATTTCGCGGGTTTCGATATCCTTGGTCTTTTCGATTTCAGCGGTTTCGATAGCACGCTCTTTAGCAATTTCGGCTTCGCGTTCTTCGCGGGCCTTATTTTCTTTCTGCTTAATGATTTCCGCTTTTTGATCGGCGCGTTTAAATTCCAAAGACTGTTGCTGGATCAGCCGCGCTTCTTCTTCCGACTTTTCAATCTCTAAGGATTCCTTTTCAGCCTCTAAGTTACGCTGCTCAATCTTAATGCGGTTTTCCTGCTGAATATCGTTGGTTTCTTTGCGTTTTTCTTCGATGATTTTCGCTAGACGAGCACGACCTTCGGCGTCGAATGCGTTGTTTTCATTAAAAAACTGCAGATCAGTTTGATCGAAACCCGTTAATGAAACCGACTCGAGTTCGAGGCCGTTTTTCTCCAGATCGTTAGCGACGTTATTCTGCACCCGCTGCACAAAGTCGGCGCGCTGCTCATGCATTTCTGTCATGGTCATCTCAGCCGCAACGGCGCGCAGCACGTCGACAAACTTAGATTCCATCAGTTTTTTCAACTCTTCCACTCGGGTAGTGCGCGTCCCTAGGGTTTGTGCCGCCATCGAAATGCCGTCGGCATTGGGGGCGACACGCAAGTAGAAGTCGGCCTTCACATCCACACGCATCCTATCTTTAGTGATCAAGGCGTCTTTTTGGGTTTTCTCCACTTCGATGCGTAGGGTATTCATATATTATAAATACCAAGTTACATGTAACAATGAGTGAGAAACTGATTAATATAGCATTTTACAATGTTACAGTTTTCGCTTAATTCAAAGTTACAAAACCTCTATAATTTACATTCAATTGTAGATTAAAAAGGGGTCTGAAGCCCAATGGAACGAAAACGTACGCTAATGTGGGAGAGGAATAAAGTTTCTATCCTTGGTGTTTTCTGTTGATGCGCTAACCTTGGTGTTTTTAATCAAATAATATGATTTAATTTATAGTTTTAATCTTATATTTATTAGTTAGTTAATCGCTATTGGGTAGTGAGCGAAGCCCTCTTGTTATGACTTGGGCAGCTTTTTGACATCCGAATGCAAACGAATATGACGGGTAATATGATTAGTGGTTCTTTAACGCTGGAACCAGTTTTTCGTGGGCTGTGGCACTATCGTCATAATTTAAGACGCAGCAATGGCCAAGGTTAAGTCTCACACTAAACAGCCAAGTAACTCTGATCGTACTGTTTGTGATTAAACGTGATCAAAAATAAAGATTCACACTACTTGCTTCTACCCATTTAGAATCGAGCAACAACGGAGTATTAAAGTATCATACTCGTTGTACCTCACTTCGGGACAAAAGCGTATCTGGACGTCGGCTGTATCAGGTGAATTTCGGATAAAAATTTCTATGGATTAACGCCCAATTAAGGTGTGAACCACGCAACCACGATACCCAATTTGAACACCTTAAACACTAAACTTGACCCAAACCAAAAATGCCAAGCGTGGGGAATCACTCTTAAATTGTTTTTTATACCCGTCCAAACAGTATTGAGGACAATGAGTTTTGTACAATCCCCCAACTGCCATCAGGATGATTTATTGGCAAAGGTAGGAGGTCGTCAGATGAATAGTTTAACCGAAGTTTTACCAAGTGCTCCTCTCTTTGCCCTCCGAATGAGATAGTCAAATAGACATCTAAGACAACGCTACTAGGAGTGTCACAATGGCCTCCGATACTCCTATAATCGATCAATTCAAAGTTAACGTATGTTTCTTTAACTTCACTTGCTGATTTCCCTTGATGCTTACCGACTAGATGGTACATAAGAGGTACAATTTTCCCCCATTGCTTTTTCTGCCAGCTTTCCAAAAAAACATTAGCTGCTTTTGACGCACCTGAGCTTTCGATAACTAACAGATCATTCTCACGCTTATCAAACTGCTCTAAGTAAAACTTCAATTTTTCATTTTCTTTCGAAATATTTAACTCAGCATCAAGTTTGCGCCTTTTGTAAGATTCATCTTTTTTATCACGATACCAAGTACGTAAAACATACAATATATTCCAGCATTTAGCCGATACACTTGCATTTGCATAATTTACGTCCCTACCATGTAAAATCCCGTTTCTGAACGGAACAAATATCTCATCGAAATTTGTTTTAGTTCTACTTTTGGTAAGAAAGTTCTTTTGTAAATAAGTGAAAGCATCGTCATATTGGCATATAGAGTCCCACACACCTATGTCTGAACCTTGGGCGAATAGCCCAAGATTAATAATATCATTAGATATACCATCAATGGCCATCAACAAAAGAGGAACAACTGCTCCATAGTTTTTTTGCAACTGTAGTTCTTTTGCGTTGTTCAGAATTACTGCACGTTGTTTAAATTCTTTAGCCGTTGATAGGTGTTGCATAAAAAGTGAAAGACCATCATTGACCCCTTTTATCAGCACTGTTTCAGCTTCAGATAGCTTGCCACCCTCCGCCAACAATACCGCTTCTTCGCAATGCGCTAAAGGTAAGTAATCATTCAGCACCCATGCTTGATCTTTAAATCGTGAATTAAAATTTTTAATCACTGACAATACAGAAGCTTCTCGTTCAAGATCTGCCGACAACACTCCTAGGCTTTCTAACGCATCATACATAGCAGCCAATCTGTCTACTGTCGGATTATTTGATTCATCGAAGTTCATTTATCCTCCTAAGGGTATAACGCCCGCCTAAAGGGCTGGCAACACATTACCACTAAACTCAAACACAACAACTGCAACCACCGCGGCTCAATGGGAGTGGAAACGCCACGCGTTGACAGTCCCTCTTGAGGTACAAAAAATGGTCATCCATTCTAGAACACTCGAAACTAAGCTTTAGCAAATTTCATTATGCAGCCACTCCTTGATCTTTTGACGATTCATGTGGCTCACCGTTAATCCCCATCATCATCTTATAATGAGCGCCATGCTCAGACTCTTCGAAAATCTTCTTGAAAACTTTTCTGTAGGTATCAATAACCCCAATGTCTTGAGTTACGTATAAATCGTCAATAGCATGGTGAGAGCCATCGTTAACCCACGAAAACAGTGACTGGCAAATCAACCTTTCTTCTCCTTCGAAAAGCTCAATCATGTCATCTTTTTTGATATTTCCTAAAAATGTAAAATAGTTCTCTAATATCTTTCTCATTGTATTTTGAATAGTTAGCGAACAAGGTTCTGCCGCTTTTATCTCCTGCCAGAGTAATTCATACGATGATTTTATTGGATTTGAATTATGCCCAACAATTTTAGATGTACCATCAACTTTCCTCACTATCCAAAAGGTTTCATCACTCAGTTTTTCTTGCCCTGACCGCCTTTTATTAAACGTAACCTCCTTAAAGAAATAAGTATTATGAGTCAAGATGAATAACTGCTTTATTAAGCTAGAATCATTTCTGGCATCGGACATTAATCCTTTTATTAAAGTGCTTACGATAAACAAAATATCGCTATCCAAACTAGAAACAGGATCATCGATAACTACAACTCTGTCAGTTGTTATGCCAATTTCGCTGAAGCTACCTTTAAGTAAATGGTAAAAGTATAAAAAAGATATAAAGGTTTTCTCTCCTTCACTTAATGTCTCTTTTGCACAAGAGCCATCACCTCTAACAATAGAGTAGCAACGGTCTTTCGTAGATTTCCCAATAGTAAAACTAGTAAATCCAAATGACTTTAATAAGCTATTAATCGCATCGATAGTTGGCTGAATTGAAGTCGTGTCCTTTTCTAGCGCCTTTATTTCAGCATCCTTAGCTATCTTGCCTGCCTTTTTAGTACTTATACCGACAGTTAAACCATGAATAGCTTTTTGCAAACTTGAGGAATCTTTTGTGTATTGTTGAAGTTCTGCTTTCAGTTCCTTCTCCAACACAAATTTCCAAACCTGATTGACTAACAATTCTTTTTCGCTTTTAAAGTTAGATACAATTAAATTATGCTGATTAATTGAGTTGTTGGCGTTTTCAACTATCGATTGAATTTCATCGATTACTTCATGAGTAGCTTTTAATGTAACTGTAGAAGCAGGCTCTGATATTTTATTACCAAGCAACTGCATATTCTCACTGGTTATCGCCTTCAATGTGTCAAACTTCGCTTTTAATAAGTTGCTGTCAATATCTGCATGGCTATTAGCTACAAGACTTTCGAGATGTGAAATCAATTGTTGTGATGTGCTAGAGTATGTCGCCACTATAGCCTGTAGAGTTTCAATATTTTGAGTAAATGTTTCATCGAAATAATTGGCTAGCTCATCTTCAAAGCCACTCAGTAGTGTTTGTTGGCAAAAGGGGCACTCACCTTCTGATTGAAGTAAGTAATTCATACCATGTCTAACCCAGTCACTGTTATTGAGCTTATTAATTACACCTGCTATATCAACATCACTTTTACCAATAATTCTCTGTTGTAAAATCTGATGTTGTTCCAATTTCTTTAGTTTTGACGAGTCAAGAGTAAGATCAGGGCGGGATCATACTTTGTTAACAGTAGGGAACTTCTTCGTATCTGCATGATCTGATCGGGCATGTTATTCTACTGAGCCTAATCCATGTCCTTATTTGAACACTTGAAACTCATCGAAGACCCT